>JBAUCP010000554.1:0-5835 GCA_049677625.1 Occallatibacter sp.
GCCCGGCTGGGTCGGCCTCTCCGTGAAGATGATGGCCGAGGCGCCCACGGTGGCCGAGGCCAAAGTGACCGATCCGGCCGGAAACATGCTCTTCATCAGCCCTGGCGACGCCGACCAGGCTACGCTCACGCCGGCCGAGCTGGGGCAGATCCGGTGGATGAAGCGCGGCCAGTCGCGCTGCCTCACGCTGGTGGCCGACCAGTGGGAGTGCAGCCAGGGCATCTATACCGGCAACGACCTGCGCGGCATCGCCTGGGTGCGGTTCGACAAGAGCTGGTCGCACGAGCAGCTCAATGCCCTGCTGCGCGACACGGCCGTGTTCGCGATCATCTGGATGTCGGCCTCGGCGCTGCTGGTGCTGCTGATGGCCCGCTCCATCGGCAAGCCGCTGGCGGTGCTGCATCGCGGCGCTGCGGCGCTGATGAATTCGCTTGAAAGCAGCGGTAACTTTCCTTTGCCGGTGGCCGTGCATAACGAGTTCGGCGACCTCATCGAGACCTTCAACCGCATGGTGGCCTCGCTGGCCGAGCAGCGCTCGGGGCTTAATGACACGCTCTCCTTGCTGGACTCGATGCTGGCCAACGCTCCCATCGGGCTGGCATTCTTTGACCGCAGTTGCCGCTTTGTCCGCGTGAACCAGGTCTTTGCCGACCTGACGCGGGTTCCGCTCAGCCGCCACCTGGGCCGCACGCTGCCCGAGCTGCTGCCGCAGCCGGTCGCGCAGGACCTGGAAAACGCGGTGCTGCGCGTCTTCGCCAGCGAGGAGCCGGTACGCAACCTGGAGCTGAGCGGCCAGACCGCCACGCCGGAGGGCGGAAGCGGCCGGCCGTGGACCTGGCTGGCCAGCGCCTATCCGGTGCGCACCACGCCCCGGCAGGTGCGCTGGGTGGGCGTGATTGTTCTGGACGCCAGCGACCGCAAGCGCAGCGAAGAAGCGCTGCGCAAGAGCGAGAAGCTGGCTGTCACGGGGCGGCTCGCCGCCTCCATAGCGCACGAGATCAACAACCCGCTGGAGGCGGTGACCAACCTGCTGTTTCTGCTGCGCAACTTCTCGCAACTGAACGAGCAGGCCATCCGTTATGTGGATATGGCCGAGCTCGAGGTGCGCCGCGTGGCTGAGATCACGCAGCAGACACTGCGCTTCTACCGCCAGTCCACGCTGCCGGCGCGCGCCTCCATGGCGGAGCTGCTCGACTCAGTGCTCTCGCTCTACCAGGGGCGGCTCAACACCCTTGGCATCCACGTGGAGCGCGACTACGACCCCAAGATGGACCTGTTCTGTTTTGCCGGCGAGGTTCGACAGGTGATTGCCAACCTGGTGGGCAATTCCATTGACGCGGCAAACGGCGGCACGCGGCTTGTCGTCCGCGCCCGGCGCTCGCACAACTGGAAGGACCCTGCGCAAATGGGCGTGCGCTTCGTGGTGGGCGACACCGGCAGCGGCATGGAGCCCGAGGTGCGCGACCGCATCTTCGAGGCCTTCTTCACCACCAAGGAGATCACCGGCACAGGCCTTGGTCTGTGGGTGAGCCAGGAGATCGTCACCAAGCACCACGGCCTGATGCATGTGCGCAGCCGCGCCGCGCATCCGTCTTATCCTGACCGGTCCACCGGTACGGTCTTTGAGCTCTTCCTGCCCGACAATCCGGCCTTGGCCAACGGTGCAATTACATCGCAGAGTTGACCGCAGCCGGTCGGGACAGCACAACACCAAACCCGCCACTCTCAACTCAGCACGAAAATGGGTGCCCCAGGTTCGGCGCGTCTTTTGCGCCTAACCTGGGAAAACACCACACCAACCCCGCCACTTTCAACCCAGCACGAACATGGGTGCCCCAGGTCTCCTTAGAGACCTGGGAAAGCACTCCCTTCTCCCCTCCGAAAATCCCCCTCCTTGCACTCTCCCGATTTCTTCGCTATCGTTGAATTAATGACCGGCCGAAGCTACCTCGGCGAATTCGAGCTGATGATCCTCCTCGCCGTCATCCACCTCGGCGACGAGGCCTACGGCGTGCCCATCTCCCGCGAGCTCGAGCGCCACCGCGGCCGCGGCGTTTCAGTAGGCAGCGTCTACGCGGCCCTCGAGCGCATGGAAGCCAAGGGACTGGTCGCCTCCACTCTCGGCGACCCCACGCCCGAGCGCGGCGGCAAAGCCAAGCGCTACTTCACCGTCACTAAAGCCGGACTCCGCCAGGCCCACGAAACCCGCCGCGTTCTGTCCAAACTGTGGCGCACGCTGCCCGAGCTGAAAGGAGAGCGCACATGAGGCCAGCCAACCCGCCCGCAACCGCCAGTTGGATGCTCGAACACCTCACACCCGGCGAATCGAACCGAGCCCTCGCCGGCGACCTCCACGAGGAGTTTCGCTCCGGCCGCTCCAAATCCTGGTACTGGCGCCAGGTCGCCGGCGCAATTTCCATTCGCGTCACGCGCGAGTTCTTCATCCAACGCACCGCGCTGCTCTTCGCGGCTCTGTGGTCCATGCTCGCGCCCGCATGGCTGCTCGCCATCGCCAGCCTCGAACGCTCCACCAATCTCAGCGCTCATCTCGCGCGGTTCAACTGGCCCTGGAACAGCCTCTGCGGCTTCGCGTTTATGCTGGGCGCAAACCTCATCTTCATCTGGCTCGGCATCGCCCTCTATCTCGTCCCCGACCTGTGGATCGCCGGAAATCTCCGTCTCAGCGAGCTCAGCCGCGGCATCCTGTCGAGCCTGCGCGCGCTGGTCGTCGTGTCGGCAGCGCTCATTGTGCTGCCCATGCACTTTCTCGCGGTAAGCGCCGCGGAGACCCGAGCGGCATCGGGCGCAAACGCCAGCCTGGTCCACTCTCCCACGCCACTCGAAACTGCCCGCACCCACAACCAGAAGGTCTGGGCCGCCTACGACCGCCAACTGGCCGCGCAGCAGACGGCGATGCGAAGCCGTAGCATCGCCGCCGCTCACGCCGTCCCCAGCGACGCGCTCCCTGAAACATTGATCGACCTGCGCACGGCAACCATGGCCGCGCGCCTGCCGTTCTTCCTGGTTGTACTTTGCGCCCTCTGGCCCGCCGCGCCACTCTCAGCTCACCGGCGAAGGAAGATTTCCGCCTGAACCCATGGCCTCTTCAGCTCAAGCCGGCTCCATCACGCTCCTCGCCCGGCCTAGCCAGCTCGGCGTCGGCGCTTTTCTCCGTTTTGTTGTCATCGCCGGCGCGCTCAACTCGCTCATCGCCGCATTTCTGCTCTGCCGTCTGCCTCCGGCTCATGCGCCGTCGCTTGCGCCGCTCTTCGTCCGAGCCGTCATTTACGTCTTCATCGGAGCGCTCGCGGGCACGGCCGGCTCATGGTTCTATTGGAGACGTTCCTTCGCGCCATCCGCTCCAGGCTTTCCGTTCTCCTTCCGCCTCTTCGCGCTCACCTGCGCAAGCGCATGGGTCTGGACGCCGGCTATCATCCTCTTCTCCCGCCAGGACTCGCCCGCCACTCCCGCGCTATCCGCGCTCTCGGCCGCCATCCTCGCCATTGCTCTGCGCAAGATCATCCCCGCATCTTCTCTCCACCAGCCTTCGTTCACCGCACCATCGGAACCGCGCGAGCTCTTCGCTGAAACTCTCCGCATCGCCCCTCAGGAAGCCGACGGCTATATCATCGCCATCTGCATCTACATTGCTTCCTATGCCCTCATCAAGGGTTGGCCCCTCGACGCCGGCGCCCCCTTCGCGCTGGCCGCCTTTCTCTTCGCGTGGAAGTCGACTCTCGATCCCAGGGACGACTCGAAAGCCATGCAGCAAACTGCGCGCGCGTCCATCCGGCTCGCCCGCATCTCCCTGGCCGCCGTCCTGGTCACGCTCATCGCCTTGCTCTTCGGCGTAGCCCGCCGCAATCATGCGCTCGCCATCCAGGCAGCTTCGGACCGCGCCAACTCCGGCGACACCAGAGGGAAGACCCACAACTCCGCAGGCGGCCTCTCCGGCTATGAGAGCATCATCCTCTGGCCCGTCCCCGAGAAAAAGCAGATCGTCGCCCCGCTCCCGGCCAACCTCAGCCTGCTCGCCAAAGCAAAAAATCAGCCGCTCGTCATCCGCTTCAACGGAGCCTACTGGTACTTCCAGCCGCCCGACACGCGGCCCGGCCCACGTGCTCTTCAGGCCCACGGCACGCCGCTTGCGGCAACCATCCGCTCCAACAACTCGTTGCCGCTTTACATGGAAGCCCATCAGAGTCTCGCCGCGCCCATCCCGCTGGCACGCTGCCGCGAAATCCAGGTGGCAATCGAAAATCGCGGCAACGCCGCCGGCCCCATCGCCCTGGCGGTTCTTCTCGCCGACTCAACCGCGCCCCAAAAATCCGCGCTCTATCTCGGCCAGCAACCACTAGTCAGCAGCGAGCCCGGCCAGTCTGCGGTCCAGTCTTCGCCAACGTCCGAGCTGTTGCGCTTCTTTATTCCGGCCGATGCCAACAGGCGCAACTTCGACCAGATCACCGTGATGTTTTTTCCGGAGATGGGCTATTTTCAAAAGGGCCCGCAGATCGCCATCGACCAATTCAACGTGATCCCCCGCTAAGCACAACCCCTCCGTGCCCCATCCTGTCGTCCGCGGCGGCGGATGTTCTATCGACAGGGTGGGAAAACGAGAATTCCCTCTCCATCCCGCCTCTCAACTTGAAAATCAAATAGGTATACAATGTATATGTGAGGTGATTCGATGGCTTCCAGCATGGTGCACATCCGAGTGGATCAAAAGGTAAAGGCGAAGGCCGCAAAAACCCTTGCCGCCATGGGCCTCACCGTCTCTGACGCAGTGCGCCTCCTGCTGACCCGGGTTGCTGCGGAAAAGGCGATGCCCTTTGAGGTTCGCGTCCCCAATCGCACAACCTTGGCGGCCATCGACGCCGGCGAACGCGGAGAAGTTTCGCGGGCTAAGAGTGTTGCCGCGATGATGGCAGATCTCAATGCGAACGATTGAGTGGACCTCAGCCTTCAAACGCGATTACAAACGCGGCAAAGCGACGCCGCGGCACAAGGACATCGCAACTCTGCTGCCGGAGATCGCCGGCCTGCTCGCCGATGACCAGACGCTCCCCGAGAAGCACCGCGACCACGCTCTCGGCGGAAACTGGAAAGATCATCGCGAATGTCACCTGAAACCCGATTTGCTGCTGATCTATAAGCTTCCAGATGCAGCAACCCTGCGCTTGGTGCGGATGGGCTCGCACAGCGAGCTGTTCGCAAAATAGGCGGCCTGCCGCCTGCCCCGTCCTTTTTGTCCGCGGCGGCCCATCTCCGCCCCTACGCGTCCTTCCGCACCAGGTACTCCTCCAGCAGCACCTCCACCAGCACCGCCGTCGGCACCGCCACCAGCGCACCCAGCACCCCCGCCAGCGCAAACCCCAGCAGCAACGCCACCAGAATCGCCAGCGCCGGCAGCCCCACGCGCGTCCTCATAATGCGCGGCGTAAGAAACGAGTTCTCGATCTGCAGATAGACGAAGTAGAAGATCGCCACGCCCAGCACGCGGCCCCACGAGTCCACGGCCGCAACCACCAGCGTCAGCACCAGCGTAATGGCCGCGCCCAGCACCGGGACGATGTTGAACAACCCCGTCAACACGCCCAGCGCATACGCGTACCGAACGTGCAGCAGCAGAAACGCGATCGTGCTCACAGCTCCGAAGATGACCATCAGGCTCAACTGCCCCAGCAGCCACTGGCCCATCAGCACAGACGCGCGCTGCAGCGTGCCGTCCAGCCGTTCGCGCCGCCCCGCCGGCACAAACGAGAGGAACGACTTGTAAGCCCGGTCGCCTTCCAGGATGAAGTAAAGCATGAGCACGAAGCCGGAGATCACCTCGGC
>JBAUCP010000555.1:0-2913 GCA_049677625.1 Occallatibacter sp.
GAGAAGGACACGATGTTCCAGATCTCCTACGCCGTGCCTTATCCGGATGGAAAATTCGCCTTTCAATCTGTGCTGACGCTGCCGGCGGACAACGTGGCCATCCTGCTGCCCAGGTCGATGACCTTCACGCCCGGCTCGGGCGCGGATTTCAAACCGGTCAACGAAGACCCCAGCGTACAGACCTATCTGATGAAGAATGCGGCCGCGGGCGCGGCGATCGAGTTTACGCTCTCCGGTGAAGGCGCGATCCCGCGCGAGGCGCAAGGCGGCGGCGACGGAGGCCCGCAGGGCGCACAAGCAGCGGGAGGCAGCGCTGGCGCTACACCCGGCGGCGGCATCGGCGAGCCTATCGATACACCCGACCCGCTGAGCAAATACAAGTGGTGGATTCTGGGCGCGCTGGCGCTGCTTTTAGCTACGGCGGCGGCCTTCCTGCTGCGCAGGCCGGCGGGAGCAGTTGCCGGCGCGCCTGCGCAGGCAGCCATTCCGTTTGACGCTCCCTTTGCTGCCGCGAGCTATGCAGCGCAGCAGCCCGCCGGCAAGAGCGCGCTGCTCAACGCGCTCAAGGAAGAGCTGTTCGCCCTTGAGAGCGAAAAGATCTCCGGCACGCTGCCCGTGGCCGAATACGCCGAGCAGAAGGCGGCGCTCGAGACGGTGCTGCGGCGGGCGTTGAAGAAACAGTGAGCGCAGAGATCAGGGATCAGGTGTCAGGTGTCAGTTCCCTGATCCCTGAAACCTGACCCCTGTCCCCTGTATTCTTTCCCCATGAAGACTCTGCTTCGCTCGCTGCTTTATCTCGCGCTCATTGTCTGGCTGGGCGGCGAGATTTTCTTCCCGGTTGTTGCCGCAATTGCGTTTACCACGCCGCAGCTCGATACGCACGCGGCCGGCCTGATCGTTGGGCATCTGCTGCGCATCCTGCACGGCATGGGGCTGGCCTCGGGCATTGTTGCGTTGGCGCTGCTTGCGCTGGCTCCGGCGTGGAATATCTACAAGCCGCGCTCGGTGCTGGCGCCCATGGCGCTGCTGGTGCTCATGATGGGCTGCACGGTCTTCTCGCAGTATGTCATCATTCCGGCTATGGATCGCGACCGCATCGCGGCAGGCGGCGCAATCGACGCAACCGATCCGGCGAATGCAATCACCGCGCACTTCAACAAGCTGCACAATCGCAGTGAAGATGTGGAGCTGGCGATTCTGCTGTTGGGCCTCTCGACGGTGGTGCTGGTGGCGCGCGCGGAGACGGCGAGGGTGTGATGCGGAGATGCTACAGCAGTTCTCCGACTGATGTACTCCGAAAGCAGTATGCCGAGTGGCTTTTTCCCCAGGAAAAAGCCACCTTGCACGAAACCCGCAAGGGCACGCGAATTGGAGGACTGCTCTAATGGGACGGGAAGCGGATTGTGTTTGCGAGCGCGCCGGTCAGACGGTAAAGGCGAAAGCGATTCTCGAGTTTCGCGAGCTGATCGTGCGTGGAGGCGTGAGCTGCAGAATTCCCTTTGCGGAGATGAAACGGGTGCAGGCACGGGACGGCCGGCTCTGCTTTGAGTTCAAAGGAGAGGCGTGGTCGCTGGCGATTGGAAGCGCGCAGGCAGCACAGTGGGCGGCGAAGATTTTGTCGCCGCCGGCGAGTCTCGCCAAGAGGATGGGCATCACGGGCGAGCTTTCTGTTGAGGTGGTGGGTGAGATAGACGACCGGGCGCTTGAAGATGCGCTGGCGCAAGCAAAGGCTGTGACCAGGCGCAACGGAGAGCTGATTGTGGCTCGCGTGAACACGCCGGAAGAGCTGGCACGCGTGCTCAAGGCCAAGACAGAGCTGCTGGCGCATGGCATTCCGATGTGGGTTGTCTATCGCAAAGGGCGCGGCCATGCGCTGGGCGAGCACGATGTGCGTGCGCTTTGCCTTGCAGCGGGGCTGGTGGACCACAAGGTGACGGCGGTGAGCGATGCTCTGACGGCGCTACGGTTCGTCAAGCGCCGCTAGAGCCCGTACCTGACCACTCTTGTAGAATCGTAGAGGCCCCGCTGCCAAAAACCACTCTGGCGGGGTCCATCACGGATCATCTTATGAAGACTGGCATTATCGGCCTGCCGCAGGTGGGCAAGACATCGCTGTTCAAGATTCTGACCAAGGCCAGGCTCGAAGAGCGCAGCGGCTACTCGAACCCGCGCGAGGCGCACATCGGCGTGGCCCGCGTGCCCGACGAGCGGCTCGACAAGCTCTCAGCGCTCTACTCCCCGAAGAAGACCACCTACGCCACGGTGGACTACGTGGACGTGGCGGCCATCGGGCAGGAGGCGCTGAAAGAGACTGCGTTTCTCACCAACCTCCGCAACGTGGATGCACTCATCCACGTGCTGCGCGCCTTCGAGGATGACTCGATTGCGCATGTGGGTGCGATCGATCCGCTGCGCGACGTGAAAAATGTCGAGTTCGATCTGATGGTCAGCGACCTGACGCAGATCGAGAAGCGGCTGGAGCGCGTGGAAAAGGACCTGAAGAAGGGCCGCACCAGCGAGCTGGAGCGCGAACAGGCGTTGCTGCTCAGGTCAAAGGAGGCGCTCGAAAAAGAGCAGCCGTTGCGCGAGCTGGAGATGACCGCGGACGAGAAAAAGCTCATCAAGGGTTTCATGTTTCTCTCGCAAAAGCCCATTCTGTATGTTCTGAACATTGGCGAAAGCACCACGCTGGGCGACGACCTGGACGCCGCGGTGGCAAAGTTCAAACTGGAGGAAGTGGCCAAGCGTGAGAATGCCGGCGCCACCGCGATCTGCGGCAAAGTGGAGGCCGAGCTGGCGGAGATGGACGACGCCGAGGCGGCGGATTTCCTTGACAGCTACGGGCTGCATGAGAGCGGGCTGGTGCGGCTGATTCGCAAGAGCTATGAGCTGCTGGGGCTCATCAGCTTCTTC
>JBAUCP010000556.1:0-5031 GCA_049677625.1 Occallatibacter sp.
TAACCTGTAAACTGGTCCCGCTGAACCACGGAGGGCCCAACAACAAGAACAAAAGCCTTCCTAATAAGGAAAAACTGTCAGGGATGTGCCCGGTCTAAAATGTCAGACTTCTGCCCGGCCGTTCATGCGTTGGTGGTACGGACCGGCCGCATAGCTGACAGATTGAGCCGGGGACGTTGCCGACTCGGGCTTGTATGAATTGTGCCTGAGGTGCGGAGAATTTTGTGCAAGGCTGGCAACGGACCTCTTAGCGTGGTTTGGGTGATTTCCATTCGCTTTGAGATGAGAAAGTGGCGTGAGAGTGGATGTACCCATCCCACCCAAGCAGAGCTTGGATGGGGCACACGGCGTAGAGTTTTGTGGTCTCCCACCTTTGCGACAGAAAAAAGCCGCAAAGATGGGGCACGGAATTGCTGGGTGATTTTGCAAAGAACAACCGCAGGTCCCCTTCGACTCCGCTCAGGGCAGGCTATCGACTCCGGTCGCTAAAGCGACCTGCGCTCAAGATGACAACGCATTTGGGATTGCATTGAGAGCAGAAAACTGAGCTGCGGCTCGTTCCTGTTGGGGCACGATCGTCTCATACGCCGCATAGATGCCTTCGAAGACCGAATCCCAGCTTGCGGTTTCGGAGTAGACGCGGGCGGCGGTGCGCATCGCGGCGTGCTGCGCGGGGTTGGCGAGCAGGTCTGCGATGGCCGCCGCGAAATCTTCGTCTACGACAATGCGGCCGGTCTGGTGGTCGCGGACGATGGTCTTCGGTCCGCCGTCGGGGGTGACGATGGCGGGGACGCCGCTCGCGAGGGCTTCGAGGACCACGTTGCCGAAGGTGTCTGTGTGCGAGGGGAAGATGAAGAGGTCCATCCCGGCGTAGGCGGCGGCGAGCTCTTCTCCGCGCAGGACGCCCGTAAACTCCGCTCGATGCAATCGCTCGCGGAGCCATGCTTCGTCGCCGCCGTGGCCCACGATGAGGAAGCGCCAGTTGTCTACTCCCATGCGGTCAAGCTGCTGCTGGACTTCGACGAGCAGCGCGATGTTTTTCTCGACGGAGAGCCGGCCAACGAAACCAAGGACGATTTCTTTGTCTTCGGGCGCACGCCGGCGCTTGGAGGGATGAAAGAGCTCGGCGTCGACCCCGCGCGGCATCAGGTGGCACGGTCGGCCCGTCCGCTGGGCGAGCTGCTCGCAGAGCTCAGGGTTGGGCGCGAACAGAACGCGCGCGCTGGAGTAAAAGAAAGCTGCGGTAGCCAAGGCCATGTCCTGAATTTTTTGTGCGGCGGCGGCGGACTGGCGCTCGGGGAGCAGGCGCAGGAACCAGTCGGAGCGGCGGGCCAGGTATTCATGCACGTTGGTGTGCCAGCTTGCGGCGAGCGGCAGCTCCAGATGATGCGCGAGGCCCGCGCCCAGCATGCCGATCTCGCTGGGACCGGTGATGTGAATCAGGTCGGGCTGGAAGCGGTCAAGGGTGTCGCCGATGAGCGGGATGTGGCGCAGAAAGCCGGGATCGAAGCGAAGGTCTTTTTCCAGTGCGAAGGAGAGAAAGCCGCGCGGCAGCTCGAGCGTCCACACGCTGCCGTCTTCAGTGACCGCCTGTGCACGGTCCCCTGCTCGGACGCAGAGAAATGGCAAGCTGCGGCGGCGCGCGAAGGCCTCAAAGTGGCGGCTGGTGTGGGCCACGCCGTTCACCTCGTGGAACGAGTCGGGAAAGTAGGCGACGCGTGGCGGCATGGCAGCGGGTTAGCAAGTTAGCGGGTTAGCGAGTTAGCACGTTGAGCGGAGCTAGCGGTGTTAGCGGAGTTAGCGGAGCTAGGCTGTGCCGTGATGCCGTGGGCTAACGCCGCTAACCCCGCTAACTCCGCTACCTCCCATCATCCTTCGTTATCGCGCAGCGCCAGGCGCAACTGCTGTGAATTGCTCCAGGCCATGCGCAGGCCACCGGCTACCAGGCCCTGGCCCATCATCTGCACCGCACCGAGAAGTGCGGCCATGGCTCGGGGCGCGTGGCCGTTGGGCCAGAGCTCGTTCAGGGGGCGCACCACGCCGTTGCGGTCCGGATGGTAGACGCGCTCGTCCCAGGTGCGTGAGCCCTGCGGGAACTCGGGATAGTGGCGGATGGCGTCGATGGTGGACTGCAGGATGCGGTGCTTCCAGGGCTCGGCGTATTGCGGCAGAAAGAGAACGTTGCTCTTCTTTTCGCGGCGAATCTCGTGGACGAACTCGGTAAAGCTTGTGGCGTTGGTCAGGTTGATGTTGGCGTTGGGCTCCACGCCGTGGCGGTCGCCGCCGGAGATGAGCAGCATGTTCCATTGCTCGGCCAGCCGTCGGACAGCGCGGTTCTCGTCCCAGTTGCGCAGGCCGTTAAGCTCGAGCGCGTGGATGAATGCGCCGTTCTTCTGCAGGAACTCGTTCACCAGGAACTGGTGCTTCTCCCTGCCGATCAGGTAGAGGTCCCACATGGGGTGGTTGAAAACCACTAGGACATGGGGCTCCCGATTGAGCGCGACCAGGATCTCGGTGAGGCGGGCGTCGCTGGGGTGGGCGGTAAACTCCGCGAGAGTCCTCATCCAGTGTGCGGCTTTGGAACTGGGCAGGTTATGCACGCCGAGGTGAAAGGCCTGCACGCCGCAGTAGGGCGCGCTCCACTCCACCGAGACCGGAATGCGGCGGGCGCTGGGCACGGTGCGCAGCAGCATGGGCGCATTGATATTGTCGTGGTCGGTGATGGAAACCATGGGCGCCAGGTCGAGCTTTTCGATCTGGCGGCTTTCCAGATCGAAGGCCAGCTTGGGGGTCATGGGCGGCGTCCAGTAGCTGGCTGCGTAGTTGATGCGGATGCCGTAGACCTGCTCGGAGCGGCGCTCCAGCCGGGACATCAGCGGCCGGATGACCGGGAACTGGTTGCCGAAGTTGGCGAGAAAATCCAGGGTCTCCTGGGACTGGTTGGTGTGGCTGTGCAACGACATGCCGGTCCGGAACATCTTTGCGGCATCCTTGTCGCGCCACAGGTACGAGATGGAGGAACTGGGCATTTGCGCTCCTTCCGCTCCTTAGCGGGCAATCCAGTGTTGATCCGCAATTCTGTTTTCTGGATTTCCACAGACAGTATCGGTCGGAACGGGTAAATATCCGGTTAACGGGATGCGAATTGCCATTCAATTAACTAAAGGAATCAATAGAGTTACGAAGAAAACAGGCGAAAATGCAGGGAAAAACATGCCGCGATTTTGATGCAAAAGGCCGCAAAATGTTGCTGATACGCGATAAAGCTATCATCTCCCAATGACAAGGCCATGCCGTTGCTGGTGGATGATCCGCCGCGCGGCCGGATGAGATATCAAACTGACTTCCCGACGATTCCAAACCAAAGTCGAGTGTGCAGCAGCCCAATAAGTAAAGCCTGGGCCGGACTCGATACTTATTTCCGGGTCTTGGCAATCTCCGGACCGAGAAAGTCCTCGACCGTCCAGCCGGCCATCAGGTCTTCGCTGTTGCTGGGCCCATGCCGTCCGGCGGCGGCTGCGGCCACTTCGGCTGCCAGGTAGTTCTCCGTCAGGCCGCGGCGCAGCAGCTCGAAGGCCCCTTCCGGAGTGTCGGCAAACTGGAACAGCTCGATGTCCTTGGGCGAGATGGCGCCGGAGTCAACTAACGCATCCAGATTGAGGACCTTTTTCCAGTATTCCGATCCGTAGACGACCACCGTGATCTTCTTGGCCAGCTTCTGGGTCTGCGCCAGGGTGAGAACCTCGAACATCTCGTCGAGGGTGCCGAATCCGCCGGGGAAGACCACCAGCGCCTTCGAGAGATAAGCGAACCACAGCTTGCGCATGAAGAAGTAGTGGAACTCGAAGTTGAGCGAGGGCGTGATGTAGGGGTTGGGAGCCTGCTCAAAGGGCAGCCGGATGTTGAGTCCGATGGTTTTGCCGCCGGCCTCGTGTGCGCCGCGATTGGCGGCTTCCATAATGCCCGGCCCGCCACCGGAGGTGACGACGAAGCGGTGTTTTTTCGATGGGATCTTCATGGCCCAGCGGGTGAACAGTTGGGCCAGGCGGCGCGCATCCTCGTAAAAGCGGGCCATCTCCACGGCGGCCACGGCGCGCTTGCGCTGCAGATCGGTGGCATTGCCGGCGGCGATATCGAGAGCCTTGGCCGGCTGCTCCTCGTTGGGCGCGGGGCGCGTGGAGCCGGTGTTGTCCAGCAGTTCGAGGGCGAGGTCGGCCTCGTCGCGGCCGCGGAAGCGCGCCGAGCCGAAGAAGACGACCGTATCCTGAATCTGCTCGCGGCGGAAGCGCGCCAGCGGCTCAAGGTACTCAGAGACGATGCGGATCAGGCGGCCGTCGGCGCTGTTCAGGAATGAGGGATTTTCATAGGCCAGCGGCGCAATCTCAAGCGGAGGCGGCGCGCCTTCGGCGGAGACCGCGGGTTTTTCAGCCGGAACAGAACCGGCATTGCCGGCTTCACCCTCGTCCTTCATGGCTTACCCATCCCGATGGCGGAGAGCGTCTTGAAACGCAATCCAAAGATTCAAAAGCCCCAGTCCAGAAACTATACCCCGGACCGCGCCATGGGCAGCAAAGATTGCAAGCGGGGGAAATTGCATGAAGATCGGATTCTGGTCCCAGAAGGTGTTCGACCACGGCGCGTAGCAGACGGCCAGGCCGATGTACATCCGCAGCATGACCCGCAGAAACAGCTCGGTGCGCACCAGCCAGCGCGGAATCCGTTGCGGCGGCGGCGCAGCGCCCGTCGTTTCAGGTCCGGGGTGCGGCAACGGCACGGGCACAAAGCCGGTCGCCTGCCCAGGCAGCGGAGCCGGACTCAGGGCCAGCGTGGACGATGTCGATGTCGATTCCGGCTGCTCAGACATTCCTTGTTTACGCCCGTCGTCCCCGATTTCCGTCGAACTCAACTCCTTGGCGCCGGCCGGAGCTCCGGCCCGGCTTCGGGGACGCCGTATTCAAACGGTAACACAGACGGAAGGGCGGGAATCCTGTTCACGTGCGGCGCCGCCAAGCCCCGTAAACAAGCGGATAC
>JBAUCP010000557.1:0-6080 GCA_049677625.1 Occallatibacter sp.
GTTGTTGGCTCCGCGCAGCACGCGGCCACGGCGGCCGTTGTCAAACAGAGCGTCGACAGCTTCCTGCAGCATGCGCTTTTCGTTGCGCACGATGACTTCAGGAGCGTGCAGGTCCATCAGCTTCTTCAACCGGTTGTTGCGGTTGATGACGCGGCGATAGAGATCGTTCAAATCGGACGTGGCGAAGCGGCCGCCATCCAGCGGCACCAGCGGGCGCAGCTCTGGGGGAATGACCGGCAGCACGTCGAGAATCATCCACTGCGGCTTGTTCGAGCTCTTGCGGAAGGCCTCCACGACCTTGAGACGCTTGGCGTACTTGAGCTTCTTCTGCGCGGAGGTCTCGGTCTTCATGCGCTCGCGCAGCTCGATGCCCAGCTCGTCAATCTGCACGCGCTTGAGCAGCTCCTTGATAGCCTCTGCGCCCATCATGGCCTTGAAGCCGGAGGGACGGAACTGCTGATCGAGCTCGCGGAAGCGGGTCTCGTCCTTGATGATCTCGCGCTCGCGCACGGGCGCGTCGCCGGGATCGACGACAACATACGACTCGAAGTAGAGAATGCTCTCGAGGTCGCGCAACGAGATGTCGAGCAGATGGCCGATGCGCGAGGGAAGGCCCTTGAAGAACCAGACGTGCGAGCAGGGCGAAGCCAGCTCGATATGGCCGAGGCGCTCGCGGCGCACTTTCGAGAGCGTGACTTCCACGCCGCACTTGTCGCAGATCACGCCGCGGTGCTTCATGCGCTTGTACTTGCCGCAGAGGCACTCCCAGTCAGTCACGGGGCCGAAGATGCGTGCGCAAAAAAGGCCGTCGCGCTCCGGCTTGAAGGTGCGGTAGTTGATAGTCTCCGGCTTGGTGACCTCGCCATGCGACCAGCTACGGATTTTTTCCGGAGAGGCCAACATGATACGGATGGCGTCGAAGTCGGTGATGGGGCTGGTAAGCTCAAACGGGTTCGAACGGAACAAGGCGACCCTCCTTGGCAGGCTGTTGAATCCTGCCGCGGCTGTTCCCGGAATCTCTAAAGGGCTCGTCCTTTCCGGGAGGCGGTGTTTGCCGCTTTCAGGAAGAACCCTGTACATCTCATCTGGGTGCCCCAGGTCTCGATTTTGAGACCTGGGAAACCACACATCTTAGTCAGCAACGGCTGCCACTTCAGCGGGCGCAGGCGCTTTGCGTATCAAATCCGCGCGCTTGATCAACTCCACATCGAGGCAGAGCGACTGCAGCTCGCGGATGAGCACATTGAACGACTCCGGCACACCCGGCTCGATGGCTGCCTCACCCTTGACGATGGCCTCGTAGATCTTGGTGCGGCCGTAGACGTCGTCGGACTTGGCTGTCAGCAGCTCCTGCAGGATGTACGCTGCGCCGTAGGCTTCCAGAGCCCAGACTTCCATCTCGCCGAAGCGCTGGCCGCCGAACTGCGCCTTGCCGCCCAGCGGCTGCTGGGTGATGAGCGAGTACGGCCCGATGGAGCGCGCGTGAATCTTGTCGTCCACCAGGTGCGAGAGCTTGAGCATGTAGATGTAGCCCACGGTGACCGGCTGCTCGAACTGCTCGCCCGTCATGCCGTCGAAGAGCGCCGTCTTGCCCGATGAGGGCAGGCCCGCCGCGGCGAGTAACGCCTTGATCTCGCTCTCCTGCGCGCCATCAAAGACCGCAGTTCCGAACCAGATGCCGCGCTTCATCCCGGCGCCAACGCGCAATAACATCTCGTCGTCGAGCTCGAGAAGCTGGCGTAGCGTTGCGGTTCCCGCGAACTCCTTCTTCATGAGCTCGCGCGTAGCCTCCACATCGCTGTTGGCCTTGATCAGAGCGGCAATCTTGGCGCCCAGCGCATGCGCGGCCCAGCCCAGGTGCGTTTCCAGAATCTGCCCCACGTTCATACGCGAAGGAACGCCGAGCGGGTTCAGGACGATCTCGACCGGGGTGCCGTCGGGCAGATACGGCATGTCTTCCTCGGGAAGAATGCGCGCAATCACGCCCTTGTTGCCGTGGCGGCCGGCCATCTTGTCGCCGACGCTCAGCTTGCGCTTCATCGCGACATAAACCTTCACCAGCTTGATCACGCCCGGAGGCAGCTCGTCGCCCTTCTGCAGCTTGGCCACCTTGTCATTGGTGATCTTGCGCAGCACTTCGATCTGGCGCGAGGTCATCTCCTCGATCTCATCGATCTGCTCGTTGACGCGTGGGTCCTTGTCGTTGTAGCGGATGCGCTTGAGGTTCTTGGTGGAGATGCGCTCGATGGTGTCGCGATCGAGCAGCGCACCCTTGGTCAGAAGGCGCTTGTTGGTGCGCTCGTCGTGCAGGTCGGCCAGAACTTCCTTGCCGCCGAGAATGCCTTCGAGACGCTTCAGCCGTTCGTCGGTGAGAATGCGGATTTCGTCGCCGAGGTTCTTTTCGAGCTTGGCAATGTAGTCCGCTTCGATGATCTTGGCGCGCTCATCCTTCTCCTGGCCCTTGCGGCTGAAGATGCGAACATCGACCACCGTGCCCTCAATACCCGGAGGGCAGGTGAGCGAGGCATCGCGCACATCGCCGGCCTTTTCGCCGAAGATGGCGCGCAGCAGCTTCTCTTCCGGCGTAAGCTGCGTCTCGCCCTTGGGTGTGACCTTGCCGACCAGAATGTCGCCGTGGCCGATCTGGGCGCCGATGCGGATCACGCCGCTCTCGTCCAGATCGCGCAGCGCATGCTCGCTGACGTTGGGAATGTCGCGCGTGATCTCTTCGGGACCGAGCTTGGTGTCGCGGGCTTCGATCTCGAACTCCTCGATGTGCACCGAGGTGTAGTAGTCCTCGCGCACCAGCTTTTCGCTGATGAGGATTGCGTCCTCGAAGTTGTAACCGCGCCAGGGCATGAAGGCGACCAGCACGTTGCGGCCGAGCGCAAGCTCGCCCTGCTCGGTGCACGGTCCGTCAGCGATGACCTGGCCCTTGATGACGCGATCGCCCTCGCGGACCACCGGCTTCTGGTTGATGCAGGTGTTCTGGTTGGAGCGCTTGAACTTGATGAGCTGATAGATGTCAGAACCCACCTCACGCGACAACTGCGTGGGATGATGCTCGCCTTCGACGCGCACAATGATGCGCTCGGAGTCGACCGAATCCACAATGCCGTTGCGCTTGGCCAGGATCACGGCGCCGGAGTCGCGCGCGGTCACGCCTTCCATGCCGGTGCCGACCAGCGGAGCCTCGGCCACCAGCAGCGGAACCGACTGGCGCTGCATGTTGGCGCCCATCAGCGCGCGGTTGGCGTCGTCGTGTTCGAGGAACGGCACCAGCGATGCGGCCACCGAGACAAGCTGCTTGGGGCTGACGTCGATGTAGTCGACCTCGGCGCGATTCACCAGCACGAAGTTGCCCTGACGGCGGGCATTCACCAGGTCTTCGGTGATCTCGCCCTTGCTGTTGAACTAGATGTTGGCCTGCGCGATAGTGTGCTTGTCCTCTTCCCACGCCGACAGGTAGAAGCTGTACGGGATGTGGTCGATGGTGCGCTTGCCGGCCTTCTTCAAGTTGGCGTTGAGCCGCGCGGATTCTTCCTTCTCGATGTGGTCGCCCACGCGCAGGCCGCTTTCGCCGGCGTTGACGATCTCCACGTAGTCGAGGATGCGCGAGTCCTTCACCTTACGGTAAGGCGACTCGATGAAGCCGTACTCGTTGATGCGCGCAAAGCAGCTCAGCGAGCTGATAAGGCCGATGTTCGGGCCTTCCGGCGTCTCGATGGGGCAGATGCGGCCGTAGTGCGTGGGGTGCACGTCGCGGACTTCGAATCCCGCTCTTTCACGCGAAAGACCGCCCGGCCCAAGTGCCGACAAGCGCCGCTTGTGCGTGATCTCGGAGAGCGGGTTGGTCTGGTCCATGAATTGAGACAACTGCGACGATCCGAAGAACTCGCGGATCGCGGCCATCACCGGCTTGGCGTTGATCAGGTCGTGCGGCATGGCCGTCGAGAGCTCCTGATACACGCTCATCTTCTCCTTGATGGCGCGCTCCATGCGCACCAGGCCAATGCGGAACTGATTTTCCATCAGCTCGCCCACGGCCCTCACGCGGCGGTTGCCGAGGTGATCGATGTCATCGACCATGCCCACGTTCTTGCGCAGCTTGAGCAGGTAGCGGATGGTCGCGTAGAAGTCCTCGGGCGTCAGCGTGCGGTGATCGAGCTGCGTGGCGTCCTGGTTCTCATAGAGCTTGATGTTGAACTTCAGCCGGCCAACGCGCGAGAAGTCGTACTTGCGCGCATCGAAGAACATGCCTTCAAAGAGCGCCGTCGCAGTGTCAAGCGTGGGCGGATCGCCGGGACGCAGCTTGCGGTAAATCTCGATGAGCGCCTCTTCCGGCTTGTGCACCGAGTCGCGCTTGAGCGTGTTGGTAATGATGTTGCCCACATCGTCGCGGTCGGGGAAGAAGACCTCGAAGCTCGTGGCTCCCGAGGCCAGCACCTTGTGCAGCCGGTCCGCGGTGAGCTCCACGTTGGCCTCGATGATCACTTCGCCGGTGGTGGTGTCGATCACGTCGGCCGCGGTGAGCGTGCCATCGAGCTCCGCCGTCTCCACCTCAACCTTGTCGATACCCGCGGCGCGGATGGCCTTGAGCGTGTGCGCGGTGATCTTGCGGCCGGAGTGCGCAATCTCCTCGCCGTTATTCACCACGGCATGCGCCGGCTTGGCGCCTTGCAGATGCGTGGCCTTGCCCTCTCCCGGCACCGACCAGAAAATCTTGCCGTCCTGAATGCTCATGCGGTCGACGGTGTAGAAGGTCTTGAGAATCTCCTCGTCCGAGCGCAGGCCGAGCGCGCGCAGGAAAATGGTGCCCAGGAACTTGCGCTTGCGGTCGATGCGCACGTAGAGCGTGTTCTTCTGGTCGTACTCGAACTCGACCCACGAGCCGCGGTAAGGAATGATCTTGCCCAGGAAGTAAGTGCGGTTGTTCGCGGTCTCGAAGAAGACGCCGGGCGAGCGGTGCAGTTGGGAGACGATGACCCGTTCTGTCCCGTTCACAATGAATGTGCCGTTCGGCGTCATCAGCGGAATGTCGCCGAAGAAGACCTCCTGCTCCTTGATGTCGCGGATGGTCTTGTTGCCGGTCTCGGGATCCTTGTCGTAGATGGTCAGGCGGACCGTGACCTTGAGCGGCGCAGAGAAGGTCATGCCGCGCTCTTCGCACTCCTGCTGGTCGTACTTGAGCTGCAGGCTCACCGGGTCGCCGCACTTGTTGCAGAAGTCGGGCACATTGCGGTTGTAGGTGCCGCACTTCTGGCAAAGCACGTCGCCGGGCAGGAAGGGATCGGTGATGACCATGGCTCCGCAATGCACGCAGGCCGTGCGCAGGTGATGCAGCCCCTTCAGGTGGCCGCACTTGCACTCCCAGTTGCCAATCGAGAAGTCCACAAAGTCAAGCTGCGAGATGCCGCGGAAATCGGTAATCGGAAAGACCGAGACGAAGACCGACTGCAACCCCGAGTCGTCGCGCTCGTTGGGCAGCTTGTCCATCTGCAGAAAACGCTCGTAGGAGCGGCGCTGGACTTCAATCAGGTTGGGAATCTGGGTTGCGGTGGGAATCTTGGAAAAATCGAGCCGGCTGCGAATCGCGCGCTTCTCGTTGGACATGATCACTCCTGAGCCTCTTCGCTCCGGCGCCGCACTTGGCGCCGAGCCGGCGCCCGAGTCTCATTGGCGCCGGAAGATTGCGGTAATCAGTTTCGAAAACCAGACTGGTGAACCTTCAACTCCGGTCCACATGCGAATCCGGCAGGTATGGAGACAGGCTCCAATACCGCCGGAGGTATTACGGTCAGGTAGTTACGCGAGGGCCGCGTGGATAGCGCGCAGTGGGCATTGCCGCGCATCCGCCCGATGGGCTAGACTGCGCACATTCGAAGTGAGCAAGCGGTGCGGTTCGACCCCAAACGCCGGGGAAAACCGCAAAGGGAGGTTACGCGCACATAGGCAGACGGGAGTAAATGTCTTTTGATTCATAAGGTGGCTAGACACGAAAAGCCCGCGAGGACGCAATGCCTCACGAGCGCGGCCTTTTGCCTGTGCTCCCATCCGAATTATCTTGCCTTGTTCTCGCT
>JBAUCP010000558.1:0-7957 GCA_049677625.1 Occallatibacter sp.
AGACTCCGCCCGACCTTCGCTTCGGCGAAATCGCCACTCCGATTGCCTTTGAGCTGGCCCGCAAACTGCGCAAGGCGCCCAAGATCATTGCGCAGGAGATCGTGGCCGCGCTCGGCGCCGTTGAGGGCTTCGCAGGCTTTGAAGTGGCCGGCGCCGGCTACATCAACGCGCGCCTCGATCGAGCTGCCGCAACCCGCCTGGTGATTCACGCCGAAGGCAATTCGCCGTCCGCTCAGGACTCCGCGCAGGACTCTGTGCTGGGACATGCGCTGGTGGAGCACACCAGCATCAATCCAAACAAGGCCGCGCACATCGGCCACCTGCGCAACGCAATTCTCGGCGACACATTCGTGCGCCTGCTGCGCGCGGCGGGTTTCAAGGTCGACGTACAGAACTACATCGACAACACCGGCGTGCAGGTGGCGGATGTTGTGGTTGGATTTCTGCACCTTGAAGGCAAATCTGCGGCCGAAGTCCGCGCGCTGCTCGACGAGCTCAAGCGCAAAGGCGAGCGCATCGATTACTACTGCTGGGACCTTTACGCGCGCACCTCGCGCTGGTATGAAGACGGAACCGGCCAAGAACAGGAAGCGCGGAAGCGCCTGCGCTACGCCACGCTGCACGAGATCGAGCACGGCGGCAATGAGACGGCGGAAGTGGCCGAGCTGATCTCGACCGCGGTGCTGCAGCGCCATCTCGAGACCATGCTGCGCCTCGACATCGAGTACGATTTTCTGCCGCGCGAGAGCGAAATCCTGCACCTCAAATTCTGGGAAGCGGCCTTCGAGCAGTTGAAGAAAAGCGGTGTGCTCTACTTCGAAAACGAAGGCAAGAACAAAGGCTGCTGGGTGATGACGCGCCCCGCCGCGGCGGGCAGGCCCGGCGCTGAAATCGCAGAAGGCGAAGTAGATGAAGATGCAAAGGTGATCGTGCGCTCGAACGGCACCGTGACCTACGTAGGCAAAGACATCGCGTATCACCTGTGGAAGTTCGGCCTGCTGGGCCGCGACTTCGGTTACAAGCCATTCTTCACCTATCCCGACCATGAATGTTGGATCTCAGCGGAAAAGGGCGAGGAGCCCCATCCGCACTTCGGCGGCGCGCAGGCCATCTACAACGTGATTGACTCGCGCCAGTCCGATCCGCAGGCCAACGTGATCCAGGCACTGCGCGGCATGGGTCACACGGCCGAAGCCGATCACTACACGCACTTCAGCTATGAGATGGTTGCGCTCACGCCAAGCTATGCCCGCGATCTCAACTTTGAGATCAGTGACGAAGATATGAAGCGGCCTTACATCGAGATCAGCGGTCGCAAAGGATTCGGAGTAAAGGCCGACGACCTGATGGATCTGATGATCTTGGCTGCAAATTCCGAAATTTTGAAACGCCATCCGGATTGGGATAAAACAGAGCGAAATAAGGTGGCTATGCAAGTTGCGTATGGCGCTTTGCGTTATTTCATGGTGAAGTTCACGCGAAACTCGGTAATTGCATTTGACCAAGAAAGTGCTCTTGCGCCTGAAGGCGAGACCGGCCCATACATTCAATACGCCGTCGTGCGCATCCGCAATATCTTTCGCAAGGGTGGAACGACGCCGGACGCGGAGTTAGCGGAGTTTGCGGAGTTAGCGGAGTTAGGCCACTACCTCTCCGGCGAAGAGAATGAAGACATCTGGGCCCTCTGGCTGCGCGCCGGCCGGTTTTCGCTGGTCCTGGATCAGTGCATTGCGGCATCCGAGCCTGCGTATCTGGCCAAGCATGCGTTTCAGTTAGCGCAGGAGTTCAACAACTTCTATCACAAGCACCACATCCTTACGGAAGAAGACGCAAAGCGAAAGACATTTCTGCTGGCCACGGCGGCGATTGCGCTGCGCGAGCTGGTCAACGCGCTCGCGCTGCTCGGAATCGAAAGCCCCGAAGCAATGTAAGGACAGCTTCCAGCCGCTAGCTTCTAGCTGTTAGCTCTTGGTGCGATGGACGCGGCCGGGTGCCCCATCTTCGCCGACGCGCGTTCTCTGCGCATCGGCTAAGGTGGGAAAGCACGACTTTCATCTCGCGCGCCTCACTCAAATTTGAATCTGCACCTTGAATGACCGTACCTTGTCGGCTGCAAATTCAAACGCCTTCAACGATTCATCGAGCGGGAAAACAGCGTTGATGAGCGGCCTCAGATTGACCCGCCCCGCGGCTACCAGACGGATGGCTTCGTCAAAGACGTTGCCGTAGCGCATCGATCCGATCAGGTTGATCTCCTTGTTCATCAGCTTGTTTGCGGGCAGCGGAATGTCTGCCGTGCCCAGCGTGCCGATCTGCACAATCGTCCCTCCCGGCCGCACCAGATCGAACGCGCTGCGCAGCGCGGGCGGCGCACCGGAAGCCTCCAGCACAAAATCGAATCCCTCGCCGCTCAGCTCGCGAGCACGGCCCGCGAAATCCGCGGCCGAGGGATCGAGAATCGCGTCGATCCCCAGTTCTTCCGCCTTGGCGCGGCGCGCAGGAACAATGTCGCTGATAGCTACGGGCGCGGCCCCAAAGGCGCGCGCCGCGATGGCCGCAAGCAGGCCGATGGCTCCCGCTCCCGTGACCAGCACCCGCCTGCCGGAAACAGACCCCGCGCGTTTGACCGCGTGCAGCGCCACGGCAAACGGCTCCATCATCGCGCCCAGGCTCTCATCCACATCGTCGGGCAGCGCATGGCACTGGTCGGCGCGCACGGTCACAAACTCCGCCAATCCGCCGTTGGTGGGCGGAGTGGTGCTGGCGCTGCCCAGCATGATGGTCTTTGTGCAGAGATTGATCCGGCCGGCCTTGCAGAACTCGCAGAAGCCGCAGGAACGCGCGGGGTTGACGGCGACGCGCTGGCCCACGCGCACAGTGGACACATCGTCAGCCACCGCGGCCACTTCCGCCATCACTTCATGGCCAAGAACGAAAGGCCGGTCCGGCACAAAGGCCGCGCAATAGCCGTGCTCGTAGTAGTGCTGGTCAGAGCCGCAGATGCCTACCTGGCGGCTGCGCAGCAGCACCATGCCGGATTTGAGCTCCGGTGTGCTGAACGCCTCAACCCGGATATCGCGCGGGCCGTAGAGAACCGCAGCTTTCATGGCAGAACCTCCCGAACAGCATACCGCGCTTGCTCAAACCCTGGCGCACCGCCAGTTAAGACGGCGAAAGATTTGCAGGTTGCCAAATGCGGCGCAATGCGATGACAATTCCGTGGGGTGGTCTGACCAGTTTGCGCTGTTCCGAATGCAGGCAGACCGCATATTCGAAGGATTCCGGGAGTTTCTGCCATGCTTGGTTCGCGCGTATTTGTGTTTTTCTCGCTTCTTGCCGCTTTCGCTTTCGTACACGCAGCTCAGTCCCAGGTTCCGCTCGAATACGCGCCGCCCGCGACCACTTCGGTCCTGCCACCTAATCCGCACGCCTCCGAGCCGGGGCTGCTCTTTTATCTCTCCGGCGATCATGGCCTCATCGCCGACTACGCCGCCGGCGGCAATCCTGTTCCCAACTACGTGAAAGACGTGAAGATTCTGCCCAACGGAGCGCACGGCTCCTACATCCAGTGCGGCGACAATCAACTGCTCTCTTACTGGGCGCCGGGCAACATCTATTCGCAGCGCGGCACACTCTCGTTCTTCTGGCGCTCGCGCGAGCCGGTGGACGAGACCGCATTCCCCGTCTTCCGCGTAGGCTTCGCCGACCACTCCAGTTGGGACATGGTGTGGCTGCGCATCGACTGGAACGGCCACGGCTTTGACGCGTTCGTGACCGACGTGAACCTGGGCCGCACGCGCGTCTCAGTGAAGTTGCCGGAAGACCCGAAGCCCGACGAGTGGATTCACCTGGCGCTTGCGTGGGACGAAACCAGCGGCATTCGCTTCTACATCAACGGCAAGCTGATGGCGACAAAAGAGGCCACCGGCCTGTTCGACACCGCGCTCGACCAGTTCGGCCCGCACTCGCGGGTAATTGGACCGACAGGTGTTGAGAGCTCGTACAGCTACGACCGCGGCGGCGATCTCGACGAGCTGCGCATCTACGATCGCGAACTCTCTGACGACAACATCGTATCGCTCTCCAAGAGCGATGTGCCGCAGAACATTCCGCCGGTCGATCGCACAGTTGCCGCGGGAGCAGCCGCATCGCCCGCAACGCCTGCGCCTGCAGTTGTCACTTACGGCTCAGGCCACGCAGAGAACTGGCAGCAGGAGTGGGACCTGAAGTACGGCTGGAACCGGCCAGGCGATGAGCCGGTGCTGCTCGATTCCGCCTACACGACGATTCGCAAGGTCGAGATTCACGATGCGTACGATCTCGATCGCTGGTGGTGGCGCGCGACGGACGGCATTCGCGAGACGACGTGGCCCGGCGTCTACAACCGCTCGCGGCTCATCGGCCGCGACGATTACTACGAGTTGCCGGACTGGGATTGCTACTCGCTCTCCGGTAAAGCCATCACCTTCTACATGCCCGGCGAGCCGTGGAATCATCTCGAGATCGAAGGCGGCGCGTGGGGCAACATGAGCCTGCTCTCGCACGATATGGAGAAAGGCACGGACTCCGAGCGCACGCTCTTCGAGCGGCCCAAAGGGCAGGAGGTCACCTATCACCAGTTCGACTCGGTCATAACAGGCGGAAAAATCCGCTTCACGAATGTCGAGCAGGAGCAGCCCATCGGCGAGCTCTCCGCTTACTACGTGCATCCCGGCATGGAACCCACCGGCGTCGACACGCTGCACTATAGACTCACCGGCAAGATAGACCCGGACGCCAATCCGTCGACGGTGCCGCTGGTAAATTACATTGACGACCGCTTTCCGCCGGACGAGCGCACGACCATGGTGGCCATGCCCGCCGGAGCGCCCAGCACCAAGCGCAAGGGGACGCAGAGCGGACTGCCCATTGTGCACATCCTTATTCCCGCCGACTTCCGCTCGGAGATGGTGGAAGCGGGCCACGGCTACACCTACGGCTGGGAGAACATGGACGGCGGGCTCGACGGCATAGCCATCGATCTGCCTGCGCTTAACGTCAAGCCCAACGCGGACGGCGTGATTCCGCTGAATATTCAGATCAAAGATCCGCTGTGGCCCATGCGCAACATGCTCTACTTCACCTTTGCGGTGAAGCCGGGCGCGCCGCACACGCTCTGGCTCGATACGCGCGACCGCATTCTGCCCAACGGCAAGAGCCTCTACATCACCATCGCCGCGCAGAGTGCGGACTTTGACGCCTCGGCGCTCGAAGGTGCGGAGCTGCGGCTGATCTTCAAGCCCTACAAGGACGCACTGCCCGAGCACATTGCCGACCGGCTGACGCAGGTACGCGATGAGTACGCGAACCTGGTCGAAGAGACTGTCAGCTCGCGCCGGCTGAATCTCTTCAACCGCTTCGATGGCGACATTACGGACCTGCTCCGCGTGGACCCGCAGAATACACTCGGCCGCGACTACTGGCACGAGATGAATCATGAGCAGCCGCGCCCGCCATTCATTCTGCCGCAGGCGCCGGAGGGCGTGCCGCAGTGGGCATTCCTGCAGGTCGAGGACCTGGGCTATTTGAAGCGGCTCATCAACTGGTACATCGACAACCGGCAGATCTCCAACGGCGAATTTGGCGGTGGGCTCTCTGACGACAGCGACTTTACCGAGTGGTGGCCGGGCCTGGCGATGATGGGCTCCACGCCCGACAAGATCAAGGCGTCGCTGTGGAAGGAGATGGACGCCATGTATGCGCAGCACATGTTCACCAACGGCCTCGCGACCATCCAGACCGACGAGCTGCACAGCTATGAAGACGGCCTCAACGTGCTCGGCGAGTCGATGCTGCTCGACTTCGGCAGTCCCAAACAGATTGAGCGCGCAATGGTGACGGCCAAGCGGCTTGAGTGGCTCACGGGCATCAACGCGGCCGGCCATCGCCATGTGCGGTCTTCGTACTTCAACGGCGCCAAGATGGCCGAAGGCGGTGTGTGGGGATGGTCGAAGGAAGCCTCGTACATGGTCTTCCATCCCGCGCTCTCGCTGGTGCTCTTCAACGGCTCCCCGGAGACGCGCAAGATGATTCTCGAACTGGCAGACGGATTTCTGGCGCACTACAAGCCTGGGCCCGACGGTAAATACGCGCTCCACACCGAGGTCAATTTCAAGAGCGATGAGGACAAGGCAACCGGCATGAGGCCCTGGTTCATTCTGTGGGCCGCGTACCGCTGGACCGGCGATCCAAAATACGTAAAACCCTTTGTTGACGCTCCCGTCGATTCGTTGCAACTCGTCAACTCCGACATGCTCGACATGCTCAACCTGCGCAAGTCCCAGACCGATCCGCTCATCGCCGCGGCCAGCAAGCCGAACCAGCAGAACGAAGCGGCGTGGCAACTGGCGTGGCAGGCGACGGGTGATACTTCTTATCTCAACAAGGTGTACGCATCGCAGATTCAAACCGCGCACGAGCGTGAGTTCATCAACACCAAGGGCAGCCTGTGGATCGACCGTATCTACTTCAACAACGGCGAGCTGCAGCGCTCGCGGCTGGGCGGCGTGGCGCTCATGCGTAACTACTGCTATCCGGGCAACGCGGTAAGCTGGCGATTCGATGCGCCGGCCAGCGACCAGAGCGTTGCGATTCTTGTGCCCGAGGCCACGCCTGATCACGTGAAGATCATCGCCTACAATCTCGATCCCGTTCCGGTGAAAGCGCAGATGACCGGATGGGAGATCGATCCGGGCCAGTGGACCGTGACGCAGGGCACGCAGCAAGGCATCGGTAATGCGTCGCCTTCCGCGGATACTCCGGTAAACGACGCGACCACGCGCACTCTTCCCTTCGAACGCAGCAGCAGCATCGACGTGACATTCCCGCCGCGCACCACCACCGTGATCGAGCTCAAGCTGGCGGCGAAGGGCACGCCCTACTGGTCGCGGCCCGATCTTGGCATCGATCCGGAGGACGTAAAGATCGACGGCCAAACAATGACGGTGACGGTGCACAGCGTGGGCGCAATCGATGCGCCGGCTTCGAAGCTGGTGCTGCGCGACCGCGACGGCAAGACGATTGCGGCTGCCGATGTGCCCGCACTGAAGGCGCCGGCGGATCTGGTTCCGAAGACGGCTCAGGTAACGCTCACCATTCCGGCTGTCGCGGATTTGAAGGGCGCAAGCGTGACGGTGGAGTGCGGCGGCAGTGTGCCGGAGATTACGCTGATGAATAATGGCGTGGTGCTGTAGGGGGGTGGGCTGGAGCCGGCTCCCAGGCTCGGCGCTACAGCATTTTCGATCCTGCTCTTTGCAGAATCCAGGCAGCAAGGTGGCATTCGCCGCGGCGATGCCACCTTCGATGCGTCGAAAGGTCGACATGTGGATCGAAGATGCTCGAATCGACGAGAATTCTGAGTTCCTTTATGACGGGCGAGAACCAAGAAAACCCACAAGCCCTCTGAGCCGCGCCCCGGCGGGAACCGCAATCCGATTCGCGTTACAATCGATAAGGAGTTAAAGAAAAGAGCGTCGGGGCGTAGCGCAGTCTGGTAGCGCATCTGCTTTGGGAGCAGAGGGTCGGGGGTTCGAATCCCTCCGCCCCGACCATTATCAACTTATTGAAACTGAGCCTCTTAGGCCGTTTTCGTTTTGAAATCAGCAAGTTCCATGTCACCATACAATTCCATGGCGTCTATGGAATCTATACTGTAGAACCAATTCTATACAAAAACGGTACCAGTGGTACCACCCCCAATTCTCTTGGAAATGGCTCTTTCCCGCGCTGGACGGACGCGCGACTGATCGCAGGAACGCGAAAAGCGCACCGGTTATCAACGCTCAGCAACAGAATCACCTCATGCCTCGCCCAGCGCCGCGTCTCTGACGCGATTGATTTCGGGGCGAGATCCCACCCAACTTATTGGATGGATTTAGTCTGCATATTTCCCCGGCGCATTTCGGCTCCCGCGGCTTCG
>JBAUCP010000559.1:0-5453 GCA_049677625.1 Occallatibacter sp.
GCCCCACCAGGGTGCATCCCAGGAACGGTCCGATAAACCCGGCCAGGCCCACGAGAAGGGCCTCGCGCCACTTGGTCCTGAAGATCGCGGGCTCAAGCTCGGCTCCTGCAAGGAAGGTGAGAACAATGGCGCCGGCGCCGGCCAGAAAAGTGATCCATTGCGTGCTGGCGAGCAGCCCACCGGAGCCGAGAAAGGCGCCGATGATGAGCTGGGCTACGGTTCCTACAATGATCTCCGACAGTGCGGTCGCAACGCGAAACCAGATGGCAAGCAGCGTGGCGATCAAGGCAAGACCGACCCAAAGCGCAGACAGAGCCCAGGCATTCGTCATAAACAAATGCTCCTTGCGATGGACTCGGGGATCGTGCCGGGATCGAATGACTCCGCAACAGGATTCCCTGTCAGGAGTCATCATCTGTCCGGCCAGTTGGGAGGGGACAGCGGTTAAAGGTGAACTCCTTCACCCTTGTCAATAACTCAATTACACGACCGAATGCGCGGCGGTGTCAATACGAGGGCTGAAAATGTAATGGCTCGGTTTGGAAAAGGATTATCCCTCAGGGGCTAAAGCCCGCACGCTTTTTCAGCCACTCTCGGCACGACTGAAGTCGTGCCCTGACACTTCGTGCCCCTTCCGGCGAGCTTTTCGCAGCGCGTCGAGCCACACGCTTCAAACGGAGCCGTTTCGTCCGGAAGGACCGCACGCGAAGGAGTGGCTAGATCGAGCGCATCAGCGCTTCAAAGCAGTCGGGGTCGAGCTTGTGTGGAATGTCTTTCGACATGATCTCGACGACCTGTTGGAGAGGCAGGCCGGCGCGGTAGGGACGGTCTTCAGTGAGCGCGCCATAGACGTCGGCGACGGCGATGATGCGCGCTTCGAGCGGAAGACTGTTGCCCGGCAGGTGATCGGGATAGCCCGAGCCGTCGAGCTTTTCATGGTGCGCGCCGGCGATGTGCGCCATCTCGTCAAACTGACCGATGCGCGAGAGGATTTCGCGGGTGAGTTTGGGGTGCTCCTGCACGATCTGCCACTCGTTCGAGTCCAGCTTGCCCGGCTTGTCGAGGACGGAGTTGGGCACGCGCAGCTTGCCCAGGTCGTGGAGCAGCGCGGCGCGATGAACCAGCCGCACGCGCTCCGGACTCAGCCCCAGCTCGACCGCAATCTTCATCGCGGCGTCGGTTACGCCCATCGAATGCCGGTAAGTGAAGGAGGATTTGGCGTCGACTACGTCGGCGAAGGCTTCGCAGATCTGGTCGATGTCGCCGGCTTCAAGTTGGTTCACCGCTTCCGGGGCCAGTTCGAGAACGCGCCTGCGGGTCTCCTCCTCGGGAGTCTCGGAGAGTGCGGCCCACCAGAGCGCGTAGTTGGTGTGCAGACTTTCGGCAATGCGCACCAGCTCTGGATCGAACCAGCGGCCGCCGCGCTCCTTAAGCACTTCGACCGCTTTGCCTGTGCCCTGCTCGGATGCGAAGACGTCGAGATGTTGCGCCACCGCCATGATGCGCGACTCGACGGGAATGTCGTGTGCTTTGCGGCACTCCGGGTAGCCGCTTCCGTCCCAGTGCTCGTCCAGGCCGCGGACGGCCTCGGCGGCCACGTCGCCCAGGCCCAGCTTGCGCAGGATGTGCGCGCCGCGGTCGCAGCGCATGGTGATTACTTCCTTGTTATTGCGGTGCTGGGTGAAGCCGATGCGCAGAATGGCGGCCACGCGCTCCACCGGCCCCGAGCCGGGAAGCACCGTATCCCAGAGCAGCTTGAGCGTTGAGGCCTTGGGCTTGCCGGGCTGGGTCCAGTCTTCCAGCTTCACGCCGGACTTCATGCGCCGCTCGTCGCCGCCGCCGATAATCTGGCAGAGCCGCGCGGAGTTGCTGCTGCAGCCTACGTCCTTGAGCAGCAGCGCGTAATAGAGGCTGGCCATCTGGCCGGGCTCCAGCCCCAGTTCCTTGCCCAGCCGCATGCCCAGCAGGCAAGTGCGCAGCGCATGGCCGGGCACGGCGTCCTCAGTAAGGTCGAGCGCGAACGACAGGGCAGAGAGTATCTCGGCGAGCGAGATGCCCTGGCTGCCGGAGAGGGTAGCGGTCTCCCGCTTACGGAATGCAATGGCAAGAGGGGCCACGATTGCCTCCTTAAATCTGAGGGGAGCCGTCAGGTACTCAGGAAAGGTACCAAGGCCCGAAGTCCATGAAACTCCCCTAAAGGTGTACATTTTGGGACGGTAAAGGCCGCGGGCCCGTTTTTCATGAGCCGGATGGAGATTGCGCGCCGACGGTTAGCGGCGAGACGGGACGACCGGGTGTGCGGTCGCCGTCGTGGAGCCATTCATTCTCAAAGGCTTTGCCGTGAACGGGCAGTGGCAGGCGGAGTACAATCGCTGCGCCGCTCCGGCTGGAGGATTTCGATGCGAGGGATTACCATGCGCCCGTTACTTTCGTTTACCGCTCTGCTGCTTTTGTTCTTTATTTGCGGGTTTCAACGGCTGGCAAAGGCCCAGGCGGCAGGCGCCGATTCGGCCGGGAAAACGCTTGCTCCGTCGCGATGGGCGCCTGCGGAAGCCGGCTCAGCGCCGCGTTCAGCCGAGTACAACCAGGTGCAGGAGCGGCTGGCGCGCGGATGGAATACATGGGACGTGAACAGCGTGACGACGCAGGTGCTGCTGCCGGAGGGGTTGGCGATTCACGTCGGGCTCAAGCACAACTCCACGGAATTTCAGGACGCATTTCTTGGAAACGTATTGATCGGCCGGCTCGATAAAGGCGCGGAGCAGGTGGTTCCGGGGCCGCACTCGTGGGATGGTAGCTACACCGAACTGCGCGTGGCGTGGAAGGGGCATAGCTGGCGCATCCAGAGTGCGCGCGACGGCGATGACCTGGTGTTGCTGGCCACTCCGCTCGAATCGAAGCCGATCTCCGCGCTGCCGCCCACGCTGGTGGTCTCCATCGATTTCCTGTGGAACCAGCCTGGCACTGTGGAGCGGCGCGGTGACTCGATTGAGACGCACGGCGCGGGCCGCGACGTGCCTGTCTATTGCACGTGCGCGCAGTCTTCTGGGCAGCGGGATTATGCCGACGCGCCGGTTGCGGGGCCGTATTTTGCGGTCGACTTCACTGTGCCGGTGGGAGTGAGTACGGGGAAACGGCGCACGCTTGATGAGATTCGGGCAGCGATCGAACGGCAGCACGAGGCGTACAAGCAGTCGACTGCGGCGGCAGGCAAGTCAGGATTGGCCGCCGGGCCGATTGTGGATGCAATCGAGACCACGCTGGGGTGGGACACCATCTACGAACCGAACGGACACCGCGTGATTTCGCCGGTGAGCCGCGTGTGGAGCGTGGGCTGGGGCGGATACGTGCTCTTCGACTGGGATACGTTCTTCGCGGCCACCATGGCCGGCATCGGCGACCGCGACCTGGCCTACGCGAATACGATGGAGATTCTGCGCGAGGAGACGCGGCAGGGCTTTGTGCCTAACTATGCGCGCGCCGGCGAGTGGAAGAGCTTTGACCGCTCCGAGCCGCCGGTGGGGGCGATTACCGTGCTCGGGCTTTACAAGCAGTATCACGACCGTTGGTTTCTTGAAGACACATTCGAGCCGCTGCTCCGGTGGAACCGCTGGTGGGCCGCGCAACGCGATGTGCAGGGCTATCTCGCGTGGGGCAGCGACGGCAGCACCGAACCGCAGAACCTCGACGATAACTCGCGTGGAACGCGGCAGGGCGCAATTCTGGAATCGGGTTTGGATAACAGCCCGATGTATGACGACACGACTTACGATCCGCAGACGCACGTGCTGCAGTTTGCCGATGTGGGCCTGATGAGCCTGTACATTGCCGACTGCGACGCGCTGGCCGAGATTGCCGATGCGATTGGCAAGACCGGCGAGTCGAAAGAACTGCGCGAGCGCGGAGCGCGCTATCGCGCCAAACTGGCCACGCTCTGGGATGACAAGACGGGCATCTTCCTGAACAAGGACCTGCACACCGGCGAATTCAGCCAGCGGCTTTCGCCCACGAATTTCTATCCAATGCTGGCGCACGCCGCCACGCCGGAGCAGGCGCATACGATGATCGAGAAGCACATGCTCAATCCCGATGAGTTCTGGGGCCAGTGGATCATGCCGGCCATCGCGCGCGACGACCCGGCGTTTCACGACCAGAACTACTGGCGCGGCCGCATCTGGGGTCCGATGAATTACCTGGTTTATCTCGGCCTTGAGAAGTACGACGACGCGGAGACGCGCCGCGAGTTTGCGCAGAAGTCCTACAGCTTGTTCCTGAAGGAATGGACCGAGAACGGCCATGTGCACGAGAACTACAACGCGATCCTCGGCAGCGGAGACGACGTGATGAGCAGCGACCGGTTTTACCACTGGGGCGCGCTGCTGGGCTATGTCGAGTATCTGGAGCAGAGTGGGAACAAGTAAGGTGGCGAGCGGTTTTCCGATTGTGTCGTGCCGTCCGACGGGCTCTCGCGCGATCTTTCAGAAGTTCATTGCATAAGGTGGACATCCCAAATGCGGGTCCTTCGACTTCGTTTGGCGCAAAAAGCGCGCCAAACTCCGCTCAGGATGACAACGGGTTTATGGAGCGAACTTCGGAGACGCTACACTTGCGCCGCATAAAACAGTCGAGCCGCCATTCGCGTTTATTGGACTTCATTTATCTGACTTCGAGCGCTGCCCGGTCCCATTGGGCGCAGTTGGCGGCAGCCTCGTAGGTACTCTGCAGGAATTCGAGCAGAGCGGCGTCGGGGTCTGCGAAGGTGCGGAGTGCTTCGTAGGGCAGGATGAACTCGCCGAAGTTGGGGTCGAAACGGGCTTGGGCGGGCCCGATCGGGGTCTTCGCGTAGCCGGGCGGCTCAGGATAGGCGTAGCTGTAAAAGAATGGCTCGATGCCGGGCGCGCCGGGCCAGAATCCACAACTGCTGACTTCGTGCGAATAGGCGTCGCGCGTCACGCGGTCGGGGAGGCCGGCCATGCTGGGATGCTCGGGCGCAGGACGGCCGGAGAAGCGCGTGCATGCAAGATCGAGCGCTCCCCAGAAGAGGTGGACGGGGCTCACCTTGCCCAGGAAGCGTGCGCGAAAGACGGTGAACACCCGCGTCACCTGCAACAGAACGCGCCAGAAGCGCTGCGCATATTCCGGGTCGTATGCCTGGTGGGTGTTGTCCGTGTCGAAGGGGATGGGATTCGCGATCTCGACCGGCATGGGCCAGATGTGCACCGGGGTGTTGAGCTCATCGAGCGCGGCCAGGGTCTGCCGGTAAAACGCGGCGACGGTCATGGGCATGAGAGGCAGAGAGCGCCGTGCGCCGCGGCTGGTTTCAAGCACAAGCGCGTGATCAATGAAATCGAAATCGATCTGAAGCATGCAACTGCCGTGGGGCTTGGGCGACGTGGTGAGGCCGCGAGCAGTGGGGTAGAGCGTGACGTTCCAGCAATGGTTGATGGGCGGCG
>JBAUCP010000560.1:0-5943 GCA_049677625.1 Occallatibacter sp.
TAGTAGAGGTTCGAGATGCCGCCGGACGCGAGCCCGCCCAGAATGCCGGAGTAATTCACCTGCCAGCGCATGTTATCGCCTTTGCACATCACGGCACTCGCGATCGCGTACTCCGTGCGCGCGCGGATGCTGCCGGCGCCTTTGTAGAAGTAGCGCGGGTCCTGGCGGAAGAGCGAGGGCAGAATGGCGCCGCCAATCTCATTGCTCACCACGGTATCGGCATAATTGGCGCCAAAGCGCTTGCCATAACCCTGCATCCCCTGGCCGTAGCCGGCGAAGGTATTGTCGGCCTGCTCGATGCCCGCGGTGGCCGCGGTGAGCAGAAAGGTGAAGGGGCTGATGTTGGACTCCCAGGCAAGGGAGAACTTTTGCCGCGAGGTGAGCGGAACAGGATTCTTGGCATAGCTGACGTAGTAGTTGGGCAGCACGCCCAGCACGCGCTGCTTCTCTTCCAGGTGGATCTGCTCCTCGGCGATCTCCTCCTGCGCAGCCGCGGAGACCCGCACGTCGCTGGTTGCTTCTTTTACCAGCAGCACGATCGTCCGGGCATCGTAGCTCTCGCCGGGACCCAGCACGCCGGTGAACGTCTGGGTCACAAACCCTCCCGAGGCGATGGTGAGGGTGAAGGCCCCAGCCGGCACATCGGTAAACAGGAACCCGCCGTCGCTGCCGGTCTCGGTGGTCCGCTCCGGCTGCGCACCGGCAAAGGCCAGCGCCACGCGCACGCCTTCATAGGCCGTGCCGTCTTTGCCGGTCACCGTGCCCGCAATACTGCCCCGTTGAGCGCTGCCCGCAGGCGCGGGCGGCGGGCTAGACGCCCCCGATTGCGCGCTGAGCCCAGACGCCAGCAAAAGAATCAGTGCGGCTACCGAGCCGGCGAGGAGGCGCCGGCCGCGCACCGCACGGTTGCTACTGCCTGGTTGTTCGTCCTTGATGATCAGGCGCGTCCTCAGTTTTGACCGCGATCAGGATCCAGCGCGCACGATCCCTTACCCTGTTAGACGCGCGTGCGCGCGGGGAAGTTGAGCCACAGGCCTCTATGCGGCGCCGCCATTTAAACTAAAGGTGATCGGGGCAGCGTTGGCACCACCGCCGCGAGTGCCGGAAGGAGTTATGCCTTGCCAGAAGCGATTCCGGAAACCCTCTACGACGTAGCCGTTATCGGCGGCGGACCGGCCGGCTACACGGCCGCGATCCGCGGCGCCGAGTACGGCCTGAAAGTGGCGCTCATTGACGCAAGTCCCAAGCTTGGAGGCACTTGCCTCCACGTTGGCTGCATTCCCACCAAGGCCCTGCTGTTCAATGCCGAAATCTGGGACTACCTGAAGAACGCCGCAGAGTACGGCATCGCCGGCATCGGCGAGCCTCAGCTCGACTGGGGTGCCGTGCAAACGCGCAAGACCGGCATCATCACCAAGCACGTCAAAGGCCTCGAATTCCTGATGAAGAAGCACAAGATTGCTGTCATTGGAGGCTACGCAAAGCTCACCGGCGGCGCCAAAGACGGCGTGCACACGCTCGACGTGACGGCCACGAGCGACGGCGAGGCAGCCCAGGTGAAGGCAAAGAATGTGATCCTGGCCTCTGGCTCGCAGGCCAAGATGCTCCCCGGCCTCACGGCGGGCGAGCGCATCCTCACCAACATTGAGATCCTCTCGCTCGGCGCGCCGCCTAAATCCCTGGTGGTCATCGGAGCCGGCGCGGTGGGCGTGGAGTTCGCCTCCATCTTCCGCAGCTTCGGCACCGAGATCACCATCCTCGAGTTCCTGCCGCGCGCGGTCCCGGTGGAAGACGAGGAGATCTCGAAGGAGCTCACCCGCGTCTTCAAGAAGCGCGGCATCGACATGAACACCGGCGCAAAGGTGGAAAAGATCGAAACAACCGAGACCGGCATCAAGGTCAGCTATACCGATTCGAACGGCAAGCCGCAGGTGAAAGAGGCCGAAAAGGTTCTTGTTGCGGTTGGCCGCGCGCCGCAGACCGACAATGTGGGTGTGGAGAAGACGCGCATCGAGCTCGACCGCGGCTTCGTCAAGGTGAGTGAGACGCAGGAAACGGCCGAGCCGGGCGTGTACGCCATCGGCGACATCGTCGCCGGCCTGCCCCAGCTTGCGCACGTGGGCGCCATGAGCGGCATGGTAGCCATGGCGAAGATTGTCGGACGGCCGTTCAAGCCGGTACGGCGCGACCGCATCCCAAGTTGCACCTATACCGAGCCACAGATCGGGTCGGCTGGATTGACGGAAGCGCAGGCCAGGGAAAAAGGCCACGAGGTCAAAGTGGGCAAGTTCCCCTTCGGCGGCAACTCGAAGGCGACCATCGTGGGCAGCCACGACGGCTTCGTGAAGATTGTCTCCGACGCAAAATACGGCGAGATTCTGGGCGTGCACATCATCGGCCCGCAGGCCACGGAGCTGATCGCCGAAGCGGTTGCGGTGATGGAACTCGAAGGCACGGTCGAGCACATGATGTTCACCATCCACGCACATCCCACGCTGGCCGAGTCGATGCTCGATGCGTATGGGGCGGTGAACGGGATGGCGATCAACGCGTAAGCATCGGGCCTGATCTGCGGGCTTTGCAACCTGTTCCGATATAATCGCCGCAACTTCTCACAGAGAGTTGCGGCGTTGCCTTTGAAAAGTCAGAAATTGTCAAAAAGCAGAGCGTCGCGAGCGAGAGAAAGCTTCGGCTTTTCTCCGGGAGACCTGCGCACACTTCGCGCGCTCAATACACCGATGCGCATCCAGAAGTTCATCGATGCGTTGACGTATCAGTACGCGGACACGGCCGGTTCGCCGCAGCGCGTGCTGCGCGAGCGCAAAGGGCATTGCATGGAAGGCGCGCTGCTGGCCGCTGCGGCACTGCGCGTTAACGGCCATCCGGCGCTGCTGATGGACCTGGAGGGCGTGCGCGATGACGACCACGTAGTAGCTCTCTACCGCGAGCGCAGCCTGTGGGGCGGAATTGCCAAATCAAACTTTGCGGGATTGCGCTTTCGCTCGCCCGTTTATCGCACGCTGCGCGAGCTGGCAATGAGCTACTTTGAGCACTACTACAACCTGCGCGGCGAGCACACCTTGCGCGCCTACTCTCGTGCGGTGAATCTGACGCCGCTGGACCGTTGCCACTGGATGACCGCGGAAGAGGACGTGTGGTGCGTACCGGAGCGGCTCATCGAGGCAAAGCACTACGCGCTCTTTCCCGACAAGGTAGCGCGTGCGCTGCCACGGCTCGACCGCCGCAGCTTTGAGGCAGGACTGCATGGGCGGGTGGAGCACTGAACAGAGCGTGGTTTCGTTGTCCGGCGCTATAGCATTTTCGGAATTGCTGTAGACCGAAAGCACGCACTCAAGTGGCTTTTTCATCAAGAAAACGCCACCCTGCGCGATGCCAGAAAGTTCACAGTAATTGTGAAAACGCCTTAGACCTTGTCCAGCTCGGCAAAAAGCTCTTCGGGAACAATGCGGATGGGCGTTTCAGGAATCGTAAGCTCGCCAGAGCGAACCAATTCCAGGCCATCAACCGTTCCGCGATACGCTACGCGGGCGATGGGATCGATGACCCAGACGTGCTCGATGCCAAAGGCGAGATACTCGACCGACTTGGCAGCGATGCGCCGCAGCGTGTCTTCCGGCGATTGAATCTCAATCACCAGAAGCGGCGGACGAGTAAGGATACGCTCCCGGGAAGTGCCCGCGCGCAGGATAGTGAGGTCGGGCACACGGAAATGGTCTGGCTGTGTTTGGACACGCTGTTCTGAAACCGCGACTACTCCCCATTCGGCGCGATGGGAGACAAAGATGCTTCCCAAGAACAGCTGCAGGAATGAATGTTCGAACTCGCCCAAATCGCGCTCCTCGATCACGCCGTCCACATACTCGCAGTCGTGCTCGTAGACGGTCGAGAGATACTCCTCGACGGGGACTGGCTTGTCGAATGCGGGCCGCGTTGCCATGGAGATAGTATCCTCCGAATTCAGGCGGTGCGCTAGAGCTCCGTCGACTGGCTCTCCACCAGAGCCTTGGCTTTCGCGATGAAATCGGCCAGCGGCGTGGAGCCCTGGTCGCCTTTGCCGCGGGTGCGCACGCTCACTGCGTCCGCTGCCTCTTCCTTGTCACCGAAGACCAGGATGTAGGGCGTCTTCTGGTTGGCAAGGTCGCGGATCTTGGCGTTCATCTTCTCGTTGCGGTCGTCGGTTTCCACGCGGAAGCCGGCTTGCTTGAGTGCAGCCTCCACCTTTGCGGCGTAGGCTTTGTGGCGCTCGCTGATGGGCACCAAGCCGATCTGCACCGGCGCAAGCCACAGGGGAAACGCGCCTCCATAATGCTCGATGAGGACGCCGAAAAAACGCTCGACGGAGCCGAACAATGCGCGATGCACCATGACGGGCTGGTGCCGCTCGCCGTCCTCGCCCACATACTCGAGCTCGAAGCGCGCCGGCAGGTTGAAGTCGAACTGCACCGTCGAAAGCTGCCACAGGCGGCCCAGAACATCGACCAGCTTCACGTCGATCTTGGGCCCGTAAAACGCGGCTTCGCCGGAGATGGTCTTGTAGGCGATGCCCTTGCTCTTGAGCACATTGTCAAGCGAGCGAATGGCCAGGTCCCAGTTCTCATCCGAGCCCGCGTAATGAGCGCGATCGTTCGGATCCCACGTCGAGAGCTCCACCTTGAACTCGGTAAATCCGAAGGTCTTCAGCACCGCTTCGGCAAAGTCGATGCAGGCTGCCACTTCGCTCTCAATCTGCGAGGGCATGCAGAAGATGTGCGCATCGTCCTGCGTAAAGCCGCGCACGCGCAGCAGGCCGTGCATGGTGCCGGAGCGTTCATAACGATATACATTGCCCAACTCCGCGTAGCGCACGGGCAGGTCGCGGTAGCTCTTGGGCGAGTTCTTGTAGATGAGGATGTGGAACGGACAGTTCATGGGCTTCATGCGATACATCGCATCGTCCAGTTCCATGGGCGTGAACATGTTTCCCGCGTAAAAGCCCTCGTGGCCTGAGGTCTGCCACAGGTTCACGCGCGCCACGTGCGGCGTGTAGACAAGCTGATAGCCGCGCCGCAAGCACTCCTCGCGCATCCAGTCCTCCATGATCTTGCGGATCATGGCGCCTTTCGGATGCCAAAAAATGAGCCCCGCGCCGGCAAGTTCCTGAATGCTGAACAGGTCAAGCTGCTTGCCCAGCACGCGATGGTCGCGGCGCGCTGCTTCTTCAAGACGCGCAAAGTGCTCGTCGAGATCTTTCTTTGAGAAAAACGCCGTGCCATAGATGCGCTGCAACTGCGGATTTTTCTCGTCACCCAGCCAGTAGGCGCCGGCCAGGGAGAGCACCTTGAAGGCTTTGACGCGTCCGGTCGAAGGCACATGCGGGCCGCGGCAGAAGTCTACGAACTTGCCGTTGCGATAGAAGCTGACTTCGGAGCCGGGCTTGGTGAATCTTTTCACGAAGTGCGTCTTCATGAAATCGCCATCACGCTCGAAGCCTTCCAGGCTCTCTTCTCTCGGCTTAAATTCGTGGACGAATTTCTCGTCGCGCGCGACGACTTCTGCCATTTTGGCTTCGATGGCGGTGAGATCTTCCGGCGTGAAGGGTTTCTCGCGATAGAAGTCGTAGAAGAAGCCCGCGTCGGTGGCCGGTCCGTGGCCGAGCTTAGCCTCGGGAAACAACTCGAGCACCGCCGTGGCCATCACGTGCGACGCGGAGTGACGCACCACTTTGAGCGCTTCGGGGTCTTTCTCGGTGACGAGTTCGAGACGTGTATCCTCGGTGAGCGGCGTGGAGAGATCCACGAGCCGCGGAGCCGCCGCGTCCTGGGCCGCGTACATCGCGGCCTCGGTGGGCTCTTCGCCGGCTGCCGTGCCTAGCCCTCCGCCATTGAGCGGAGTCAAGCGCGCCACAATGCTGGCTGCTGCCAGCCGCGGGGAGATGGAGTTGGC
>JBAUCP010000561.1:0-2005 GCA_049677625.1 Occallatibacter sp.
CAGGTTTCAGGGATCAGGGATCAGGGATCAGTTTGGGATGAGGCGACATGAGCATCGTGCGCAAGGGCAAAGTTAGACGAAGCAACACAGGAAGAGTTGCCTCAACGGACCCGGAGCCAGGAGTTTCTGAAACCTGATCCCTGACCCCTGAAACCTGATCCCTGTTTTATCCCCGCACGGAGACGCCGGAGAACGACAGGACGGCGAGGCCGCGGACCGGCTGGCCGAAGAAGCGGGCGGGCTCAAAGACGCTGAACAGCAGCAGGTTCTCGACCCGCTCGCGGGTTGTCGCGTCGGTGGGGCCGGAGACGATGCGATAGTCGTAAACCTGGCCCTCGCCGTTGATATAAGCCTCCACGACCACCGGCGAGGAGACAGGGTTGATGTCGTCGCTGTCCGCCTCGCTGGAGAGGTAGAGCAGCCGCGGTGCGCTGGCCATGCCCAGCGGCTCATCCGCGCTGGCCTGGGCCGTTTCAGGCTGCGCAAACATGCTCACCATGAGAATCACCGTGCCCAGCAACAGCACTGCGCTGGCAAAGCCGGCCGAAGCCTGCAGAAGGAACGGGCCCACGGTGTTCTTCCATACCACTCCCGCGGCCTGGAAGCGGCCGCGCTGCCTGCGGGCGCGCTCCTGGCTCACGGCGACGCGAATCCTCAGCAGCAGGTCTTCCGGCTCGGGCACCGGGCCCAGCGACGCGAGCGACGACTGCGTCCGGCGCAGCGACTCCCAGTCGCGGGCGCACATCCGGCAATCCCTCAGGTGGGCGGCGATGTCCTGCATCTCGTGGCCGTTGAGCCGGCCGTCAAGATATTCCGTAAAACCTGCCTGCACAGCACTGCAGCCGTTCATCGCGCCTCCTCTCCCAAAGGCAACCCGTATCCTGCCGCGGCGGTGGGGTGCGCGCCGTGGTCCTGCGAACCGAGCAGGACCCTTAGACAGGCCCTGCCGCGCACCAGACGGGATTTGACGGTTCCCAGATTGACGCCCTGCATCTCGGCAACTTCTTCGTAGACGAAGCCTTCAATGTCGCGCAGGATCAGGGTGGTGCGGAAGGGCTCGGGAACCTGGCTCAGCGCCCATTCCACGCGTTCACGGGTCTCCTGGTGCACGGCGGCCTCATAGGGCGACTCGCCGGGGTCGACCAGCATGTCCTTGAGCAGGACCGGGGTTCCGGATTCTGAATCCGTGAGTTCCTGCTCGATGGGGATCTCCTGCTGCTTGTGGCGCATCCACCAGCGGCGCTGGTTGCTGGCCTCGCGCAGAGCGATGCGGTAGATCCAGGTGCGCAGCGACGACTCGCCGTGAAAGCCGCCCACCCCGCGGAAGACCTTGACGAAGACTTCCTGGGTGAGATCGGCCGCGTCAGCGCGGTCGCGCACGGTGCGCGCCAGCAAAGAGTAGATGGGTTGATGGTAGCGCGCGATCAGCCACGCAAACGCCTCTTCCGAGCCGGCCCGAAGCTCTTCGACGAGAGCCGCCTCTTCCGATTGAAGCGTCAGCGCGCTGGCAAGATTGCCCATGGTGAGGTCCGCCTGCAAATCAGTGTCCTCCCACCTTATCGCAGTAGAGCCTGGTTTGGCATCCGTGAATTCCGCGCCGACTGGACACGCCGGTCACCGGACACCGCAGCCGCGCGGGCCAGGGGTAACTCGAAAACTACGCAGATCCCGCGCTCTATATGTCTTAGACACCGGGAGGGGGTGAAAAGGTTCCCGAAACATCACTTTTGGGGCTTTTTTGGTAAACGCAAGGGCGTTTATGAGGACTCTCCACAAGTATGCTGCAACACCGCTATGTTATGCCTGGTAAGGCCGATCATCTGGATCCTCGAGCGCTCGCACCTGAAGCGCCACGTTAAGGCCATTATTGGCGGCTTTCTGATGTATTTCCCCAAGCTGCCCATCTTGCTGAGTCAACAAATCCCTAGCCGCCTGGCGCAGATCATGATCTGAGATTGATCCGATGTTCTGTCTCCATTGACTGTCTATTTGAATCACCGTTGCT
>JBAUCP010000562.1:0-5685 GCA_049677625.1 Occallatibacter sp.
GCGTACTCGATTAATTTAACTGGGGTGCCTGCTGGAGTTGATCCTGTTGTCTCGATCAAGGTCGGGGGAATTCAGATTCGTAACGGAAAGCTCTCTACGCTCGGGAGCGCGAATGGGCGCGAATGCATGGGTTTGCACTTTGGATTTGTTCTACTCCCAATTCCAACCGGCATCACGCTTCTGGGCATATTGGTCTACTGGCCAAGAAGGAAGAAGGGAGTATAGGCATGCTCTTCGTCTTGCTTGCCATTTCATGGCCAACGGCGCTGCAGGTTGTTACGATCGTCAGTCCCGATCTCGTGACATCTGTAGCGCTGCTGGCTGCGCTTGGCTATGCGGTGCGGTCCGCACGGCTGTCGGGCTTGAATGTGCGCGCGATGTACTGGGCGGTGGTCAGTTCCCTGCTGGCTGGCCTGTGGGGTGCGCATCTGCTTTGGCTGCTGGTTCACGGATGGTCCGGTGGGCCGGTGGCTCTGTTCGAGTTTGTCCAGGGCGGGAAGAGTCTGTTCGGCGGCCTGGTATTTGGCGGCCTGGCAGCCGGACTCTACTTCCGCTATCGCAAGTTGCCGGGCCTGGCTTACGCCGATGCGGCCATTCCTGCGGTTGCGCTCGGTTACGCGATCGGCCGCATCGGTTGTTTCCTCAACGGTGACGATTACGGCACGCTCACTCACGTTCGCTGGGCCGTCGTCTATCCACCGGGGACGGAGGCTTATCAGGCGCATCTCGAACGCGGCTGGATTTCTCCGGCTGATCTATGGTCGCTGCCGGTTCATCCGGTCCAGCTCTACGCTTCCGCGCTGGGACTTGTCCTGTTCGTGATCTTCGCAAACTGGCGCCCCAAGTGGGAGGGCGGCCGGCTCTGCGCTTACCTGATCCTGTATGGCTTCGGCCGCTTCTTCACGGAATATCTTCGCGGTGACTTTCGCAAAGTGCTGGGACCTTTCTCGCTTCCGCAACTCTTTAGCCTCTTCTTTATTGTCCTGGGTGTACAGATCTGGCTTCAGCGGCGAAGAGAGCAGCCCGTTGAAGCCTTGGTCACGGCTGCTCCTGATCAAGCGAGGTCCTGTCAATGGCGGCCGCTCTAGCGTCGACCCCGCTGCGCTCGCGCCGCCGCTATGCAGACGTGGACCTGGCGGTCAGGCTGCGCGTGTCGCACCTAGTCGAAGGCGTAGATTTTGAGCCGGCCGGGCTGCCGCCCGCTGCCACGCTGATTGTGCGGCGATTCGCAGATCCCCTGCCGCGGTGCTTGCGGAGCGACGCATCGGCGCTGGTTCCCGCGCCCGCATGGGAGCGGGCCGCGCGGTCTGGGCTTGCCGAGCTTGCGCGGCGGGCAGCGAGGCCGGCACTCGGCGCGGTTCCATCCGATGCCGGCGCCGTCTTGTTCGCTGACGAAGCAGAGCTGCTGGCTTGCTTCTCGCGCGATTTTCTCCGCGGCGAGGCCTCTTCACTCTGGTGGTGGAGAACGATGCTGCGGTCGTCGCCTTTCTCCGCGTCGGGGGGTCTGGTCGAGACCTGGCGGAGCGAGGTTCGCTACGTGCCCTCTGCCCTCTCCCATCTCGCCGCACGTGGAGAAGCGGAATGGGTCCTCCACGCATTCTCAGCGGCGCAGGTGCTGACCATTCTCGAGGATGTCGTCCGCACCTTCGAGATCGAGCCTCTTCGCGTGGCCTTTCAGCCCGCGCCCTGGAACTCGTCTCAGAGCCATCCAGCCACGAGCAGGGCCGGGCTGGCACGCTTTGCGGATGCCATGGGAGCAACGGATGCACCCGCAGCGGTTGCGCCTCCGTGGCGCAGCGTGCTCCCGGCGGAGATCGTTCCCGCGCGTCTCGGGCGCGAGCGCATGGCGCTGCTTGGTGTTTCCCTGGTGCTCAGCCGTGCGCCCGGAATCGCGCGCGGCCGAAGCTTTACGGAAACTTTTTCTCGCTGGTATTGGTCCACGCCGACAGAAGCGGGTCGACCGCTGGAAACGGCGCGCTTCGTGAAAGCGGATGCTAAGCACTCCGGATCCGATCTGTCCGTGATCCCGCCCGCCGAACGGCCGCCGGACAAGGTGGAACTGCTTGGCTATGGGCATCCAATTTTCGGCAGCGTCGACGCAGAGGCCCCGGCTGCGTTAAAGAGTCTGGATGAGCAGACTTCGATTGCCGGTCGCACTGCAAAGGATCTGCTCACCGCGCCATTCCATACGCATGGCGATTTGGGCGGGCGCAGCGAAGATGCCGCCGCAGAAGCGCACGCGAGCGGAGAGACGCACGAAACGAGTCGCCATCAACATGGTTTGAATCCGGAGACTGAAGCCGCGCCGCGCTTGGATCAAGCGCAGCAGGCTGTGTTGGCCACGCCAACCGGCGAGTTGACTGGCTCTGCAAAAGAACAATTCGAGGCAGTCGGGCCAGCGGCGACGATCCTGCGGCAGCTTGATGCCGGCGAAGGCGTGGCCACAGAGCTGGGCGGCATTCTCTACCTGATCAACGCGCTGCGGGCGCTGCGGCTGCCCAATTCACTCGACGAAGCGTGCGATTGCCAGTTGGGTCTGGGGAGCTGGGAACTGGTCGAGCTCATTGCACGCTGCCTGCTTGGGACAGGCCAGGCACGGTTATCCTCCGATCCAATCTGGACCGTGCTCGCAACCCTGGATAGGCGATTGCCGGAGCAGAAAGCAGGCACAAGCTTCGCGCCAGCGAGCTGCTATCGCGTGCCCGCTGCGTGGATTCCAGATGCCGAGCCCCTTCGTTCGCCGGACAACTTCGCGATTCGTCTTCGCGGCCGCCGGTTTGAAATCTGGCATCGGCTTGGTTTCCCGTGCGCGATCCGCCAATTTGATCAGCCGCCGACCCGCGCGCAGATTGAACGCGAAATGGAAGAGCGGTTCGGTCTGCAGGCCTGCCCGTTTCTCCGGCGCTATCCGCAATTGTGGACAGCAGGCCGGCTGCTCGACTTTGCTCCGGAGCGGCCTCTCAGGCGTTTTTTGTCATTTCTGTTTCCCTTTATCCATTGGCGGCTTGCGGCGGCGCTCGGCTTGCAGACGACACAAAAATCGACCCTGGCTGAAGCCCTCTTGCTACGCGCCGGAAGGATATGGGTGACTTCAACTCACGTCGATCTGGCGATGGATCTGGGACAGGCGACCGGACCGGTGCGGCTGGCTGGCCTGGATGCGGACCCAGGATGGGTGCCGGAGTTGGGCCGCGTAATCAAATTTCACTTCCATTGAAACAGGCGCATATTGAACGACCAGCTCCAAGTCTTTTCCGACGTTCCGCCGACCGCCCGAGGACACCTGGGGCTGGCTTTCTACGAGGCCGTCGCGCGCCTGATCTTCCATTTGCAGCGCCGCGCCCAGGCCTCCGGCAAAACCATGGGTACAGTCTTCGAGACTCTGCCTTTTCTGGTCTCGTACTGGAGTGAACTCAGCCGGCGATTTCCCCAGATTTGCGAAACCGATCAGTTCCCGGATGCGCTGCGCATCGCATGTGACCGCTGGGAAGAGAGTTGTGAGGCCTGGCTTCCGTTGCGCGCGCTTCGTCAGCGCGAGTCACTCAGCCGGGAAAGCCTGGGCTGCCTGGTACTGGCCGGGATGATCGAAGAGGATTCCCACTTCGGCGAGTTGTTCGCAGTTTTGCAGCAGCCGCTAGGCCAGCGCCGCCCAACCCTCGGTTTATTGCAGGCGCTTATGCGGGCTGAAACGGCAGCGGACGACGCGGCCGCACTTTGCCTCCCGCTGATGGAGCTTGGTCTGCTGGCCGCGGCCAACCGCGAAATGCCCAGAGCGGAATGGGAGCTGCGAGTACCTCCCCCGCTATGGAGCGCGCTCGGCGGAGAATACGCCAGAGAACCGCTTGCCGGCACTCGCTATCATCCCGCTGACGATTTCGCTGCCATTCCCGATCTCCTTCTTGCTGTCGAACAGCGGTCCCGGCTTTCTGAGCTGGTTTTGTTGCTGCGATCGAACCGCGCATCCACGGTGGCTCTGCGCGGACTGAGTGGAAGTCCGCGAATCGAGGTGCTGGGCAGCATTGCACGCGCTCTGGGGAGCGGGTTGCTCGAGGTGGACGGGCAGCTTGCCGCCGACCCGGATCGGCGGCGTCTGATCGGCCCACTGGCAACGCTGATCAATGCCATCCCGGTGTTGAGTTTCGAACTTGGGAGCGGAGAAACCGTTGAGATACCGTCTCTCGGCGGATACCGCGGTCCGGTTGGAATCTCCGCCGGATGCGAGGGTGGATTGGCGGGCCCGTTGACGGATCGGCTAGTCACCATTAACCTGCCGCCGGAGATGCCCGAGCAGCGCCTTCTCTATTGGCAGCAGGAGCTCAAAGATCACTCCGCGGAAGATCTTCACGCGATTGCAAGCGGCTTCACCCTGAGCGGAGGACACATCCGCAGAGCGGCAAAAATGGCCGCCGCGCATGCCGCCATGGAGGGTCGCTCGAAGATCATTCCGGCGGACGTGCGTCATGCCACGCGCAACCTGGGCCAGCGTCTGGAGTTCCTGGCCACCAGGCTTGAGGACGGCGGCGATTGGCCGGATCTTGTCGTTCCCGATTCTACGGAGCGCGCGTTGCGCGATCTGGAATCGCGCTGCCGTCATCGCGAGCAGCTCGCAACCGCGATGGGCTGCGGCCTGCCCGGTGGGCTCAACCGCGGCGTGCGCAGCTTGTTTGAAGGGCCGAGCGGCACCGGCAAGACGCTCGCGGCAAGAGTTCTGGCAGCGGTGCTCGGCCTCGACATTTATCGCGTAGACCTTGCCGCGCTTATGAACAAATACATCGGCGAAACGGAGAAGAACCTCAGCCGCGTGTTAAGCCGGGCCGAAGACCTGGACGTGATACTGCTGCTCGACGAAGGCGATTCGCTGATGACGCGGCGCACCGACGTGAAAACCGCGCATGACCGCTACGCGAATCTGGAAACCAACTACCTGTTGCAGCGGCTGGAAACCTATGTGGGCATCGTCATTGTAACCACCAACATTGGCAGCGCCATTGACAGCGCCTTCCGGCGCCGCATCGATGCCATCGTGAAGTTCCATCTCCCCGCGGCGGAAGAGCGCTGGCGGCTATGGCAACTTCATCTGCCGCCTCAGAATGCCGTTTTGCCGGGCGAACTGGAGCCGATTGCGCTGCGATACGAGTTAACGGGCGGACAGATTCGCAACGCCTCCGTGCGGGCGGCACTACTGGCGATGGAAGATTTGCGCCAGACGATTACGGTTGGCGACCTGCGAAAAGCGATTCACTCTGAGTACCGCAAAGCGGGCGCCGCGGTTCCCGTGGAAGAAGACACAAGCACAAACAGCCGGGAACAGCGTCTCTCTGGATTTCTTTCCGCAATCTCCTGAGGACGCGGGCGGCTTGCATGCCAGAGTCAACGGCTCACGAACATGGCTGAGGGACAGAGAGTTCATAAACCTCGCGAAAGGTCACAGGCCTCAAAGTCTGGCGGGCCGGGCCCGTCCGCGCACACTGCCGCCGCGCCGCCTGCGCCGGCATGGCTTGCAGCTCCCGCTCCTGCCCCGTTTGCGCTGAGCGGTGTACAGCGCAAAGTTGCCATTGGCGAGAGCAATGACGCCTACGAGCGCCAGGCCGACCAGGTTGCCGACCGCGTGGTCGGCGGCGGACGTGTGCCCGCGGGAAGCATCTCGCCCATTGCTCCTGCTTCTCTGGGCGCGACGGCCCAGCG
>JBAUCP010000563.1:0-2321 GCA_049677625.1 Occallatibacter sp.
ATATCGATTTGTACCAAATACACCGGTGGGACTATGAGACGCCAATCGAAGAGACTCTCGGGGCGCTCAACGATGCGGTCCGATCTGGCAAGGTGCGCTATCTCGGAGCGTCGTCCATGTACGCCTATCAATTCGCGAAAGCACTGCACGTAGCCGATCGAAATGGCTGGACCCGGTTCGTGACTATGCAGCCTCACTACAACCTGATTTATCGCGAGGAGGAACGGGAGATGCTGCGCCTCTGCCGGGAAGAAAAAATAGGCGTGTTGCCATGGAGTCCGCTGGCGCGTGGCAAACTGGCCAGGCCATGGAGCGCCCAGGGCTCGACCGATCGCGATAAGGTCGATAAAGTATCCGGGATTCTCTATGCGAAGACGGAAGACGCGGACCGGAAGGTCATCGACGCGGTGGAGAATGTCGCGAAGCAGCGGGGCCTTCCCATGTCTCAAATAGCGCTTGCATGGCTGCGTCAGCAACCGGTTGTCACCGCACCGATCGTGGGTGCGACCAAGTTGGCGCATCTGGACGACGCGATAGGCTCTCTTGAGGTTACGCTCGGCAGCGAAGAGCTTGAGATGCTGGAATCGCCTTACATTCCGCATTCAATCAGCATTGGATAACGTTCCGCGAGGAGTCGCACAATTCCGCGGTTTCCGTGTAAATGTGAAACTGTGCGCACAGCGCAGGCGCAGCAACTCAGGCCTCTGACATCCCCTTACCGGGCCAGAACCTCCACGCCTTTTCCGTCGTCGTGGAGCTGAAAACTGACTCCCTCGGCGTCCGGGACAATCGGCGCGGAATCTTTCACGCCCTCAACTGAAACTGTACCTTTCGAAGGCTTCCAGCCGTAGACCTCCGCGCGGATCTTGGTCCACCACGCTGGATGCGACCCTTCATGTGCGCCGATGTGCAGCCGCAGGCCGTCGTTGGTCACATGGCAGGTGAACTGTACGCGCAACCAGTCGCCATGCTCAAAGGCATAGCTTTTTCCGTCGTCGAGATAGAGATCTCCGCGGCACGGGTCGCCGGCCCCATCGGCTGTATAGATGCGCAGAGTGAGCGGCCCCTGGGGCGTTTCATTGGTGCTCTCGGTTAGCGGAGCGATGGGCAGAATCGATCCGCCGCGCACAAACACCGGCAGCTCCGCGAGAGTAGGCGCGATGCGGACCGTAGAAACCCCGGTGATCTGCGGCGGACCGGATGGATCGGGATCGGAAGCAGGCGCATCGGCTCGTTTCCCGGTCCAGAAGTCGTACCAGTCCGTGGAAGGCAGTTCGGCCGAGTAGTCATCCAGCTCGTCGGGAAAAGGCTGCGGCGCAATCAGCAGGTCCGGGCCGAGCAGAAACTCGCCCGCTGCCGGCGTATCGAGATCGATGGGATGATGGTCGGCGGTCGCATCGGGAAACTCGAAGAACAACGGCCGGACCATAGGAATGCCGGTGCGCGAGGCATCTTCCGCAATCGTGTAAATGTACGGCATGAGCTCGTAGCGGGTCTCAATAAAGCGGCGGCGAATCGCCTCCTGCTCCTGGCCGCCCACCCAAGGCTCCTGGTCACCGGTGCCCTTCTCAGTATGGTCGCGATCGATAGGCTGGAACGCAGCGACTTCGATCCACTTGGTGAGCAGTTCGGGCGAAGGAGTGCCCGCGAATCCGCCCACATCCGCGCCGCTGAACGCGAATCCGCTCAGTCCCAGATTCTCGAGCATCGGCGTAGCCAGCCTCAGATGATTCCAACTGCTGCTGTTGTCGCCAGTCCATGTGGCCGCGTAGCGCTGCCCGCCGGCATAAGTGGCTCGCGTGAGCACAAAAGGGCGCGCATCGGGGTCGAGCGTGCGCAGGCCGTCGAAGGTGGCGCGCGAGTTTTCCATGCCATACACGTTGTGAATCTCAGCGTGGGCCGCGGTCCGTTTCGCAAAGCCCGGCTCATCGATACGATGCACCACATCCTCCGGCATGGTGGCCGTGGGCGAATCGAAGATGGAAGGCTCATTCATATCGTTCCAGAAGCCATCCGCGCCATCGCCATGAAAGCCGCGATAGAGCGTGCCCCACCACGCGCGCGTCTGCTGCCGCGTAAAGTCAGGAAAAACGCTCGGCCCCGGCCACACCTTTGCCGAATAAACCGAGCCGTCAGGATTTTTGACGAACTGGTCGCCGGCCATTCCGCTGTCATACGGAGCGTAGTTGGCGTTAGGAAGATTGGCGATGTGCAGGTCTGTAATGAGCACCGTGTGAAAATTTTCGGCCTTGAGCTGCGCAATCATTCCGGCCAGGTCAGGAAACGCAGTGCGGTTCACCGTGAAGGGCCGGTTCTTTTCC
>JBAUCP010000564.1:0-4714 GCA_049677625.1 Occallatibacter sp.
GAATGGACGGATCCTGGATGAGCTGATAGCCGATGTTGTCGCGGACGGTGAGCGAGTCAAAGAGTGCGCCTTCCTGAAAGACCATGCCGGTGCGGGCGCGGAGCGGAAAGAGCTGCTCTTCAGTGAGCGAGCAGATTTCTTCGCCGAACAGAAGGACGCTGCCTGCGTCAGGCAGCAGCAGTCCGTTGATGAGCTTGAGCAGGACGCTCTTGCCCACGCCGGCGGGTCCGAGCAGGATGCGGGTTTCGCCGGGGGCGACGGTGAAGGAGACATCGACAAGAACAGGTGGGCCGTCGAAGGCGATGGCCACGTGGCGCAGCTCGACGACCGGAACGATCTCCGGAGGCGGAGCGAGCGCGGTAAGAATGTCCGGAGCGTCCATCAACTGAACATGCTGAGCAGCAGGTGGGTGATGAGGAAGTCAACGAAGATGATGAGCACCGAGGCAGTGACGACGGCCTGGATGGTGGAGCGGCCGACGCCCTGAGTGCCTCCCGTGGTCCTCATGCCGTAAAAGCAGCCGATGGAGCTAAGGATAAAGCCGAAGAAGAGCGGCTTGATCAGTCCCTGAATGACGTCTGGGGCGCGCAGATGCTCCCAGGCCATGTTGAGGTATTGCGTGCCGTTCTGGTGATTCATGAGAACGGTGACGGCGCCTCCGCCGAGGATGCCGCAGGCGTCGGCCACGATGGTGAGGAAGAACAGCATGGCGACGCTGGCGAAGATGCGGGGCGTGACCAGCTTGCGGAGCGGGTCGACGCCGAGCGCGCGCATGGCGTCAATCTGCTCGGTGACGACCATCGACCCGAGCTCGCTGGCCATGGAGGAGGCGTTGCGGCCGGAGACCATGATGCCGGTGAGCACCGGGCCGAGCTCGCGGATCATGGTGAGGGAGACGAACTGGCCGGTGACGGCGGTGGCGCCGAAGGCCGAGAGCGTGGCCGCCGACTGCAGCGCCAGCACGCCGCCGGTGGAGATTCCGGATAGGACGACGATAGAGATGGATCCGACGCCGATAATGTCGGACTGCATCAGGAACTCAGGCCAGTAGACGGGCGGGCGAAACAGGTTCAGCACGGCGTCCCAGGCAAAGATGGAGTACTCCTGGACGGTGAGCACGATTTGTCGGGCGGTACGGTCGATCGTGTTGAGAGCCATTGTGAGCGCCGGCCTTCAGCTTGAAGAGTTTGCACCGCTTCCGAGGACAGAATAGCGCATTGGGGGTGAGCACCGGCGGCGGTCAGCGCCGATTTGCCTGAGCCGGCGCGCGGCCGAAAATGACGCCAGGGCAGAGGAAAACCCATTTCAGATGGCTCGAAAATCTTTCCTAAGTCATTCAAATAAAACGAGATGAATTTTGACTGCCGGTGCGGGGGACCCACGGCAGGCCGCGCGCATCCAAGCATACACAGAAGGAGGCAGCGATGAATTTGTTTCGCGTCCGGTTGATCCTTGCCCTGATCGCCAGCGTAACGCTGGTTTCCGCCGCCTCTACTTACTTTGACGTGCTGGCGCACCGGCACGCTTTGCGTGAGGAGCTGGCGCGGCGCACACAGTGGATGGGCATGAGCATTGAGCCGGACGTGGAAGGCGCGCTGGCGACTGGCGACCCCTCGGCGCTGCCGGGGCTGGCTCAACTGCTCAAGTCCGGGACGGGCGCGGTGGGGCTGGCGATCTATGACGCGCATGGCCAGATGCTGGCCAGTGCCGGCCCGCAGGAGGTGATGGCGGCGCTGGGGCAGGGCGTGGTGGAGAAAGCGCTGGCCAAGGGAACCGAGATCAGCGCGTTCGGTCATACCGGCGAGTGGCGCTGGATGCAGGAGGCGTTCCCGGTCCACGACGGCAGCCAACTGGAAGGCGCGATGACGATCGTAGCCGACGCCGACTACATCCGTGCCGAAGGGCTGGCCTTGTGGCAGCGGAGCTTTTGGCGCGTGGTGGCGCTGGTGGTGTTGATTGTGGCCATCACGATGCTGATGGTGCGGTGGTTCCTGATGCGGCCGATGAAGCGCATTACGGATCGGCTGCGCCACCTGAGAACGGGAGACGCAGGGAAGACGGTGAAGCCGGCGGTGACCGAGCGCGGTCTGTTCTCGCCTTTGGCGCGCGAGCTGGAGACGATGGCCGAAAGCCTGATTGCGGCGCGGGCTGCGGCTGCGGCCGAGGCCCAACTGCGCGAAGCGGGCCAGCACTGGTGGACGGCCGAGCGGCTGGCTGTGCACATGCGCAACCGGGCAGGATCGAGCCGGATCTTTGTGGTGTCGAACCGGGAGCCGTACATGCACACGCGCCAGGGACGCGAAACGGTGTGCGTGGTGCCGCCGAGCGGGCTGGTGACGGCGCTTGAGCCGGTGCTGCGCGCCTGCGACGGGGTATGGGTAGCGTGCGGCAGCGGCGATGCCGACAAGACGGCGGTGGACGAGTTCGACCGGCTGCGCGTGCCGCCGGACGATCCGCGCTACACGCTGCGGCGGGTGTGGCTTTCGCCGGAAGAAGAGGCGCAGTACTACGACGGCTTTGCCAATGAAGGATTGTGGCCGCTGTGCCACATTGCGCATACACGGCCCATCTTTCGCGCCGGCGACTGGGAGTGCTACCAGCAGGTGAACCAGCGCTTTGCCGATGCGCTGCTCAAAGAGATGGCGGGCAGCGAAGACCCTGTGGTGTTTGTGCAGGACTATCACTTTGCGCTGCTGCCGCGGCTGGTGAAGCGCGCGCGGCCGGACGCGCGCGTGGCCATCTTTTGGCATATTCCCTGGCCCAATCCTGAGGCCTTCGGCATCTGCCCGTGGCAGGCGGAGCTGCTGGACGGATTGCTGGGAGCCGATCTGATCGGATTCCACATTCCGACGCACTGCCACAACTTTATGAATACGGTGGACCGGGTGGTGGAGGCGCGGACCGACCGCGCGCACATGACGGTGCGGCGGCATGGACACCTGACCACGGTGCGTCCTTACCCGGTGAGCGTGGCCTTCGAGGGCGCGCCGCAGATCGATGCGGAGATGGACGATCCGGATCCCGAAGAGCGCCGCGCGGCAGAGCGGAGGTTGCTGCTGGACGAGTTTGGAGTGCGCGCCGATTGCCTGGCGCTGGGCGTGGACAGGCTGGATTACACCAAGGGAATCGTGGAGCGGCTGGAGGCGATCGAGCAACTGCTTGAAGATCATCCATGGCACCGCGAGCGGCTGACCATGGTGCAGATCGCGGCTCCGAGCCGGACGCGGATTCCCAGCTATGCGGATTTGCGCGCGCGGGTCGAGGAGACGGTGGAGCGGATCAACTGGCGCTACCAGACAGCGCACTGGAAGCCGGTTGTGCTGATCGAGCGGCAGTGCGGCCACGACGAGGTGAACCGGTGGTACCAGGCCGCCGACCTGTGCCTGGTGACCTCGCTGCACGACGGAATGAACCTGGTGGCGAAGGAGTTTGTGGCGGCGCGCGACGACGAGGACGGCGTGCTGGTGCTGAGCAAGTTTACCGGCGCGGCGGTGGAGCTGCTGGATGCGCTGATCGTGAATCCCTACGACATTTGCGGCGTGGCGGAGGCAATTCACGGCGCGCTGGAGATGAGCCAAGCGGACCGGCAGCAGAGGATGCAGCGCATGAGACGGCAGGTGATGGAGCACAATATCTATCTGTGGGCGGCGAGCGTGCTGGGCGATCTGCGCGAGCTGCGGCTGGACGATGCGGAAGGCGGGGAAGCCAGCCGCTACCCGCCCGTGGCTGAGACGGAGACTGTGGGCCGGAAGACAGCGTGAAGCATTTCCCTCAGGGGCTAAAGCCCACGATGTTTTGAGGACATTGATGTGTCGGGGTTAAAACCCCGACCTACCAGCCTGTACCCTTCACGCAGAACAAGGTTCTTAGAAAGCGAGCGCGGATTGACGGACGAGGCCGCAGAAAAGCTAGAGAGGTTTTTTGGCAGGTTTGCGTGCGCGGCCCATGTGTTGTTGCTGCTGGACTACGACGGAACGCTGGCGCCTTTTCGCGTGGACCGGTTCAAGGCGCGGCCCTGGGCCGGCGTGGCCAAGCTGCTCAATCTGATCCAAAAGCAAGAAAAAACGCGGATGGTGGTGATTACGGGGCGGCCGGCGGGCGAGGTTGCACCGCTGCTGGGGCTGGAGACGCCGCCCGAGGTGTGGGGATTGCACGGGGCCGAGCGGCTCTATCGCGACGGCCGGCGCGAGCTTCAGGCCATTGCGCCCGCGGCACAGGCAAAGCTAGACGAGCTGAAGGCGCAGTTGCGGGACGACGCCTTTGGCGGGTTGCTCGAAGAGAAGCCGAATGCGGCGGTGATGCACTGGCGCGGCGTGGCAGCGGCGCGGGCGCGGGAGATCGAGCGGCGCACGAGGGCGCTGTATGAGCCGCTGGCGCGGATGGAGGGTCTTGCGCTGCTCAAGTTTGAAGCGGGGATTGAGCTGCGCGCGGGGCGCGACAAGGGCGGCGCAGTGAAGGCGATTCTGGCCGAGGCGGATGCCGACGGCGCGGCGAATTTTCCGATTGCGTATCTGGGCGACGATTTTACGGATGAGTCGGCGTTTGCGGCGGTGAAGGGACGCGGGCTAAGCGTGCTGGTGCGGCGGGAGTGGCGGGAGACGGGAGCGGATGTTTGGTTGAGGCCGCCGAGGGAGTTGAGGGGGTTTTTGAAGCGATGGATTGATGCGCAGACTAGGGAATAGGGAATAGGGAATAGGGAGTGGAAGCTATTTGA
>JBAUCP010000565.1:0-11969 GCA_049677625.1 Occallatibacter sp.
CGTTGGCATTCTATGAGGCGGCTTTGAAGCCTCTCAATATCAAATTCTTCCTACCCTACAAGGGCGAAGGCGATCATCCTGATCTGTGGGGATTTGGTGACGGCAAGCGGGCGTTCTTCTGGATCAAGCAGGGTAAGCCTGATCCAGCGTCCATTCACTGGGGGTTCATGGCCGAAAACAATGGTAAAGTCGATGAATTCTGCAGGGCGGCAATATCCGCTGGTGCCAGGGACAATATTTCACCGCGGGCACGAGTGGAATATTATCCGGGATACTACGCCGCCGATGTATTTGACCCGGACGGGTACTCGTTCGAGGTCGTCCATAAAAGCTAGAGATGGAATCTCACATCGCCAAGGCACTCAGAGCATGACAACGGTGGCTTGCTTTATTTACTTCACGTCCGTCCCAGCCGGGACCTTGCCACCGAGCATCTTTTCAAACGTGCTGGCTATCAACCTGCGCACGACAGGCGCCGGGACGACCGCGTTCATGATCCGGTTTACGCGCCACGGAATGATTGGAGAGCGGCTGCTTCGAAACGCATCGAGGCCTGGGATTCGTTAATTTTGGCGGATGCGGGGTGGGGTGGAAGGGCGTTTGAGCGTTGAGCGCGAACCGGCGATGAGGATGTCTACGAGGCGGCGGGCGCTGGGCTCCCAGCCGGGTAAAGCAGTGGTGTGGAAGATGCCCACGAGCGCACGGACGAAGTCGTTGGGGTCGGTGTCGGAGCGAAGATCCCCACTGGCAATGGCGCGCTTGACGGAGGCTACGAAAGCAGTGTGGATGAGCGAGCGGGAGCCCTCGATGAGGCGCATGGAACCGCCGGCGACGGTATCCATCGCGGGAATGATGAGCCTTTTGGCGGAGACGTGGTCGACGAAGAGCAGCATCCAGGCGCGGAGGGCTTCGAGCGGCGGCATGTGGGCGGCGAAGCGCTGTTCGGCGGCGGCAAGTTTTTCAACTTCGCTGCGGTAGACCGCTTCGATAAGGGCGTCGCGGGTAGGAAAGTGGCGGTAGAGCGTGCCGGGGCCGATGCCGGCCTGGCGAGTGATGTCGTCGAGGCTGGCGGCGCCACCGTCGCGGGTGAAGACCTCTTTGGCAACCTCGAGGATGCGCTCGCGGTTGCGCTGGGCATCGGCGCGGGGCTTGCGGGTGGGTGGAGGTGGCAGGAGCTTCTTCTTCGGCATATGCAAGTTCTCAGGAAAGTTTTTGCAACCGGAGACCACCTCCGGTTATCTCTATATTCGGAGATTGTCTCCGTTTTATTAGACGGGGACGCGGATGTCAAATTCTGGCGCGATCTTCACGGGTAGCGTCATAACAGCAGGAGGACAACGATGCGTGTATTTGTGACGGGAGCAACGGGTTTTATTGGAACGGAACTGGTGAAGGAACTGATTGCGGCGGGGCATCAGGTGCGCGGGCTGACGCGCAGCGATGCCGGCGTGGAGCAGTTGAAGGCGGCGGGCGCAGAGGTTCTTCGCGGCGACCTGCAGGACCTCAACAACTTGCGCACAGGAGCGACGGGGATGGATGCCGTGGTGAACCTGGCGTTCAGCCACGATTGGTCGAAGTTTGCGCAGAACGCGCAGGACGAGATCAAGGCGATTGAGGCCCTGGGGTCGATGCTGGAGCCGGGCAAGCTGCTGGTGGTGACCTCGGGGGTTGGATTGACGAGCGGCGAGCCGGGCCATGTGCGCATGGAGAGTGATCCTCCGGTGGATTCGCCGACGATTCCGCGCAGGCCTGAACATGCGGCACGGGCTGTCGCGGAGAAAGGTGTGCATGTGGCGATTGTGCGGTTGCCGCAGGTGCATGACACGCGCAAGCAGGGGCTTGTGCCGCTGGTGACCCAGACGGCGCGCGAGAAGGGCGTGTCGGTGTATGTGGGCGATGGGGCCAACCGCTGGGCCGCCGCTCCGCTGAAGGATGTGGCGCACCTGTACCGGCTAGCAGTCGAGAAGACGGGGCCGGGCGTGACGGTGTACAACGCGGTGCAGGAAGAAGGCGTGTCAATGCGGCAGATCGCGGAGACGATCGGCAAGGGGCTGAAGGTGCCGGTGAAATCCATCAATCCGGAGCAGGCAGGCGAACACTTTGGCTGGTTCGCGCACTTCGCAACGCTGGATATGCCGGCTTCGAGCGAGTGGACGCGCAAGACGCTGGGGTGGGAGCCGACCGGGCCGGGGCTGATCGAGGATTTGGCAAATATGAAGTACTGACGATTTCCGCTGGCCTATCATGATGGGCGGAATGCGAGACCCCGGTTCATTCCGGGGCCTCGTAATATTTGCCATAGCCGGCGGCAGGCCAACCTACCTCGGCAGATAGACCCGGTTTTTCCGTGACGGTATAGCACGGCTGAAGCAATGCGATATTCTTCGTCATCTGGACAGGAGGTCTCGATTGCGCAAACATGGCCTGGGTCAATACAAACGCCGTTGTCGTCACCAACCGTTACTGACCTACGCAGGCCCGGACATAACTTCGCACCACCAACACCAACTCGCGCTGCATCGCCTCAAACTGCGCCTCTGGCATATCCGACTCCAACAGCTGCCGCTTCATCCCCGCGATGGTGCTCTGCAGCACCGTGGCCATCAATTGCAGATCCGTCTTCAGCGCCTCGGGCGCGCTCCGCAGCAGCCCGATAATCGCATAATTCACTCGCGTCACGGCACTGGCCGCAATCTTCGCACCCTCCACGTCGGAACTCACCGCATACAGCGCGCGGCTCTTCTTTGGGTCACGCATCTTCACCGCAAGGAACGCCACCGCCAGCGCCTCGGCCATCTGCTCCACCGGCTGACCCCGCTGCGCGATGCAAACCTTATCCACCTCTGCGAGGATCTCCTCCAAGTGGAGCCTCATAGCAGCCCGCAGCAAAGCGCTCTTGTTCGGGAAGTACTGGTACAGCGTTCCCACGGACACCCCGGCCCGCGCTGCCACACGCGTCGTCGTCAGCTTCTCTTTGCCCACCCTCAGCAAAACCTGAACAGTCGCCTTCAGAATCGCGTCTACACTTGCGGCGGAACGCGCCTGGACCGGCGATTTTCTTGGCTCTGAGCGGCTCGCCTTCTGTTGCGCCAAATGCGAACTCCTAACCTGAAGCTTTCTTCATCTAACGGTTGTAAGCTTAGGGGTTCCACACATCCACTGGCAACTACGGAGAAGAAACGATGATGAATCGATCTCACCTTGGCGGCACATTTACCCTCCCTGGCACTTCAATCACCATAAACCGAATGGGCTTTGGCGCCATGCAGCTTGCGGGAAGAGATGGCGACAAGCTGGTCTGGGGGCCACCGCGCGACGTTCCCGGGGCGATCGCTGTTCTGCGCGAGGCCGTCGCGTCTGGCGTGAACCACATCGATACCAGCGACTTTTACGGCCCGCATGTAACCAATCAACTCATCAAGCAGGCGCTGCATCCTTATCCGGATGATCTCGTAATCGTGACCAAAGTGGGCGCGCGCCGGGGCAGCGACGGTTCATGGCCGCACGCTCGCTCGCGCAAGGAAATCATCGACGCGGTGCATGACAATTTGCGGAACCTCGGCCTCGATGCGCTCGATGTGGTCAATCTCCGCCTCGGGGGCATGACCGGACCAACAGATGAACCCTTTGAAGAGCCGCTGACCGCGCTCGCCGAACTGAAGCAGCAGGGCCTAATTCGGCATATCGGCCTGAGCACCGTGTCTGCCAAGCAGCTAGCTCAGGCGCAGGCTATTGCTGAGATCGTGTGCATTCAGAATTTCTACAACGTGGCCCAGCGTACCGACGACGCGTTCGTAGATGCCCTCGCCGAGCAGAGCATAGCTTATGTGCCCTACTTTCCCCTTGGTGGGTTCTCTCCGCTGCAGTCATCCAGGCTCAATGATGTGGCCGCGTCGCTCGATGCCACTCCCATGCAAGTAGCGCTGGCCTGGCTGCTCCACCGGTCTCCCAACATACTATTGATCCCCGGCACATCGTCCGTCGAACATCTGCGCGAGAACCTTAGAGTAGCCAAACTTCAACTCCCACCAGAGGTCATCGCACAGCTCGACTCCATCGGCATCGCCGCTAAGCAATAATGAGGCCTAAAATCTAAACGGAGGCGGTAAGGAAGATCGGTTTCACCATCAGTTCCATCTTGGCAGCCATTTCCTCAGCGGGAATGTGGTCGGGAGTCTGATACCACCGCCGCGCGGCCCCGAAGATGGCCCAGGCAGCGGTGGTTGCCAGCAGTTTGGGATCAGCGCCGGGCGCCATCGCGTGATTCGCGGCGCCTTCCTTAATCGGCACTTCGTGAATTCACGAAGACCAACGCGCCGGATAGAGTCGCATACCACACATGCGCAGGGATCAGATTGGCCATCACTCGCAGTTTGGGTCCGATTAATAATTGTTCTTCAGAGGCGCCGACTACATTCACTTCATCGTGCCGGTCGGCTTCATTTTGCGGGCACTCAGCCATGCTTGCACCACCAGCAAACCAAATCATTCTCCCCCGACTCTCCATTGATGCAAGTCGACGCCCAAAATAGACACTGACCATTCGGCTCAACTATATACGGTCCGGTTAATAGCCAACGTCGCGCCATGGAGTGCAGGGAAAACTAGCGCTCTCAATAAGATAAACCAAATGCACAAGCCATCTGTCAAGCCTTTCATCCTTCCCGGGAAAGGCGTCGCCGGGTGTCCCCGAATGCGCTCCGGTGTATGATTAGCGCCAACCGAGAGTTGGAGCGACCGTAGTCAGAATTGCCTCCATGACGTGCGCATTGTAGGCAACACCTAGTTGGTTTGGGATGGTTAGTAGGAGCGTGTCGGCTTCGGCGACCGCCTCGTCTTGCCTAAGTTGCTCGATGAGAATATCCGGCTCAGCAGCGTAGCTGCGGCCAAAGATCGCCCGTGTGGTTTCGTCAAGGAAGCCAATCTGGTCCTCTTCGTTACCGCCGCGTCCGAAATACGCCCGATCGCGGTCGTCGATCAACGCGAAGATACTACGGCTGACAGAGACGCGCGGAGTGCGAGCGTGACCAGCCTCCTTCCAGGCGGCGCGAAAGGCGCGAATCTGCGCAGCTTGTTGGATGTGGATCGGCTCGCCAGTCTCATCGAATTTGAGGGTTGAGGTCTGCAGATTCATTCCTCGCCTCGCGGCCCACGCAGCTGTCGCGTTGGAAGCAGACCCCCACCAGATCCGATCCCGCAATCCTTCGGAGTATGGCTCAAGGCGTAGAAGCCCCGGCGGATTGGGAAACATCGGGCGCTGGTTAGGGCGCGCGAAGCCTTTCCCGCGCAGCAACTCGAGAAATTCTTCGGCGTGCCGCCTGCCCAGGTCTGCATCGTTCTCGCCTTCAATTGGCCGATGGCCAAAATAGCGCCAACCATCGATGACCTGCTCGGGGGAACCACGGCTGATGCCCAACTGCAGCCGTCCGCCAGCGATGAGATCCGCAGCTCCAGCGTCCTCCGCCATGTAGTGAGGATTCTCATACCGCATGTCGATTACTGCGGTGCCAATTTCAATTGTTCGCGTTTTGACGCCAACCGCCGCGAGCAGTGGAAACGGTGACGCCAGTTGCTGCGCAAAGTGATGAACACGGAAGTAGGCTCCGTCCATTCCCAGGCGTTCGGCCTCGACAGCGAGGTCAATGGACTGCAGGAGCGCGTCAGCCGCCGACTGCGTTCGTGACTGCGGCGAAGATGTCCAATGACCGAATGAGAGGAACCCAATTTTCTTCATACAATCCAGTCTCCCATCCGAGCTAGGAGATTTCTCGGTAAAGCTGGCATCTCTACGGAGTTGCCTTTGTCGATACGAGGCAGACTATTTCTGCGCCGTAGTCTTTACGGCTAGTACGTCCTTGAAGCTTGCGCGATATTCGAGGAAGACCAGAACCCAGAGGACAGAAGCTACCAGTGCCGGAGGAATCGTCGCCGGAGAAAGCGTCAGATGAAACGCGAGGATGTTGTAGAGCTCCGCCGCCAGCATCGTAAGAGCGAGCGGTACAAAGTAGCCCGAGAGCAAAAGCAGCCCGCCAATCAACTGCACCGCGAAGAAGAACGCGGCAAAGTGCGAAGCACTGATGGCGACGAAGAACTGGATCGCAAGCGGGTTCGTCGGTGGCGGCTGATGGATAAAGTTGAGAAATCCGTTCAGGCTAAAGACTGTAAACAGCAGTCCCAGCAAATAGCGCGCGATTACAGAAACGATTTTCATGCTGCTTCTCCCTTTAGATTGCCTGTGCGTGCGATTGCACGACTTGAAGGTGCGGGGCCAGGAACGCATCGCGGTCCTGCCCTTGGTTGAGTGCGGCGGTTCCGCCTGCCGTGAGGAAAGTCGCATCCGTCACACCGAGAAAGCCAAAGACCGACTGCAAATACGGCTCGACAAAGTTGAAAGAGGACATCCGAGTCTGCGCATCATAGATTCCGCCGGTCGCGATGATGAAGGTGGCCTTCCTGCCTGTGAGCAGCCCCTTCGGGACTCCAGACCCATAGGTGAAAGTCCTGCCCGCACGCGCGATCTGGTCGATCCAGAGCTTGAGCACTGAGGGCACGCCGAAGTTGTGCATCGGCACCCCGATCACGTACTCATCCGCCTGCTCGAGTTCGGCGAGCAGCACGTCGGAAACTGCCAGCAATTCCTTTTGTTGTTGGGTGCGCACTGCTTCCGGCGTATAAGCAGCGCCCACCCACTCGGCGGTGATGGGCGATATCGCGGTTGCGTTCAGGTCGCGGTCAATGACCGTTCCATCCAGATGCGAAGACTTCCATTGGTCAACGAACGCACCGGTAAGTTGGCGCGAGACGGATCGCCCATACAGCGGGCTCGAGTCGATGTGGAGTAACGTGGGCATTGCGAAACCTCCCATGCGACAATTGATGTTTAATCGACATACGTTGATTCAATAAATCGACAGATGTCGCGTAAGCATCTATTGACGAAGGAGCGTAATCTGGATAAGTGGTTGAGATGCCCCAATCCGGATCCGCTGCGGAGGCTATCGATCCCCGCATCCTGCGCAGCCGTCAGATGTTGATGGAAGCATTAGCCAGGTTGTTGGATCATAAGGAGTTCGCCGACATCTCCGTGCAGGAGATTGCCGATGAAGCTACCCTTAACCGGGCGACCTTTTATCTTCATTACGCAGACAAGAACGCACTCCTCCAGGCCATGACAGCTACGCGCTTCCGCGACCTGATTGCCCGTCGCGGCCTTTCCTTCACAAATTGCGATGGAGCTTTACGCGCGATTGCTCTCGGCGTCTGTGATTATCTGGCCGAGACCACGGGCTGCCCCAGCCAGTTGACGAAGATGCCTCTCGAAGGCTCGATCATCCCCGTGGTGGAGGGTGTGTTTCTGGAAGGCGCTCGACATCATACGGCGCAGCCCGGTGTCGATCCCGCATTGCTGGGAACTACGGCCGCCTGGGCCATCTTCGGGGCGGCGCGCCGCTGGCTACAAACGCCAGCTCGCATTCCCGCCGAGGAGATGGCTGCGAAGATTGAGGCGATGGTGAAGCCGATCTTCCTTTCCGCTTCTATATAGGTGATCGACCCGCTGGTGAAGCAGATCGTCGCCCAACCCTGAATTCGCTTATCGGAGGCCCCTCGTAGCTGTTTGAGACATCCGGCGAGCGAGAGAAAGTGCGACCGCGAAGGGTGATTCTCATCTGACAGAGTGAACCGTTTTTTCAACCTTGAATTCTGAGTCTGATACTGAACTCGTACAACTTGACGCTGGCCTGGCCGTTTCGGCTTGGATCAATCGAGGGTTCATCATCTCGTCGAACGGGGTCTAGCGCTTAGTGGTCGAATCCTTGCCGTTCCTAGATCGAATATTCAGATCGTTTCGATACCGTGATTTCCGGATCATGTGGCTGGGAGCGTGCGTTTCAACTATTGGTACATTTGTGCAGCAGTTCGCACAGAGCTGGCTAGTCTACGATCTAACCAAGGATCCTTTCTACCTCGGCCTGGATCTCTTCTTGGGGCAATTGCCCATCATCCTTTTTTCTCTTGTCGGTGGTGTCTTTGCTGACCGCTTGGACAGGAAGAGGTTGCTGCTCTATTCGCAGTACATTCAAATGGTCTGCGCGTTTGTATTGACAGCGTTGTTCGCCACCCATGCCATCAGGGTTTGGCACATTCTGACTTTATCTTTCGTTGTTGGCGTTGGGCAGTCCTTTGGCGGACCCGCCTATTCGGCATTGTTGCCGGCGCTGGTGGAACCTGAGGACCTTGCCAATGCAATTTCTATGAACTCGATCCAGTTCAATCTTGCACGCATCGTCGGCCCGACTCTCGGCGGCTTGGCGTACACGCTCTTCGGGGCGACGTGGTGTTTCGCTCTGAACGGTGTCTCTTACGTTGCTGTCATCATTTCTCTCCTCGTAATCAAGGTGCAATTCGTGGCGCCTAAGACACGAATATCCGTTTTGAACAGCATGCAGGAAGGGATCAGGTTCATCAGAGATCGCGAAGGATTGACTCCGCTTGTTGTGCTCGCATTTTGCACTACCCTGTTTGGCTTTTCGTTGACCGGATTTCTTCCGGTGATCGTTCAAACTATCTTTCACAGAGGCCCGGGGACTTACGAGCTCTTGCTGGTCTTCTCAGGCGCAGGATCGATCTGTGGAGCGCTTATGGTCGCGGCGATGGAGAGACTCAAGGGGCAAGGACGTCTCGCTGTGCTTGCCTTGTTCGCCCTTGGGATGACAACGGCTGGATTCGCAGTCTCTAAGTGGCTTCCAGTTTCCTGTGTCCTGATTTTCGTTGCTGGTGCGGCCGTGATGGCGTCCGCTTCTCTTATGTTGTCACTCGTTCAACTCATTATTGCTGACTCGATGCGAGGCAGGGTGATGAGCGTATACAACCTCGCCTTTCGGGCCGGAATGCCGTTAGGAGCTTTAATTCTTGGAAAGCTGATTCCTATCCTCGGCGTTTCCGCCGCTCTTGCAGGTTTCGGCTTTTCTCTGGCTGGTGTCGCCGGCTACTTCCTGATCGTCATGACGAAAGCGCCGACCTTTCAACGGTATGTCAAATCGCGAGTTTAATCTGATGGACAAGGCAGGAATCACAGCCCCCCGTTGGCCATGTTTCCCACCTTGAAGCTCGCAAACAGTTCCGGCGGCTGAAACTCTGGCGGGACTGACGAGACTCGAACCCCCAGCCTCCTGCGTGACAGGCACTTCAATCTGCGGTTTAACTGGAACTCTTGACCAACTGCGCCGTGAGTGCACTTAAAGCCGCAAGGCCGGTCGCTAGCCAGATCACTGCGCGATAGCCGCTGACGAAGGACTTGGTGATTGCATTCTGCACTGCGGGATCGGGATTGTGGGCGGCCGCAAGTTGCAGCCGCGCGGCATCAATCTGTGCACGAGCATCCGCGCCGACCATCAGATGAGCCAGGCGTTGATCCAGCGAATGGTTGAAAACCGTAACCAGAACGGCCCCGAAAGCAGCCACTGCAAGCAGAGAAGCTAAACGCGAGACCGCGTTATTCACTCCTGAGGCAAGACCCGACTCAAAGTCTGGAACGGCATTCATCACCGTCGTAGTCAAGGGCGCGACGCTGATCGTCATTCCCAGGCCCATCACCACAACGGCCGGGAAGAACGCAGTCCAGTAGTTCCCATTCTGCGGCACAACCGCAAAAAGTCCAATACCGCATGCTGCAACAACGGGGCCAACCGTGAGTGGCAGTCGCGACCCGTAGCGCGCGACCAGACCGCCCGCCCAGCGCGACAGTCCAAACATGATGGCAATGAAAGGGAGAAACGCCGCCCCCGCTTCAGTGGCCGTGTAGTGTTGAATCTGAATCAGGTCCATCGGGAAGAAGAACATCAACCCACCAAGCGCTGCATACAGGAACAAGGTCAGCAGATTTGCGCCGGCAAAGGTTCGTGAGTAGAACAGCCTGAGCGAAATCATCGGCGCGCGAGACCAATGCTCCACGGCAACGAATCCAACCAGAGCAACGACACCCAGACCCGCCGCGGCCGTCACCAAAGAACCACCATGGCGGGCGCGAGACGGCCATTCAATCAGCGCGTACGTAACGCCGCCAAGTCCCAGCGTTGCCAAAAGGGCGCCAGGCCAGTCGAGATGATGGGAGGCTTTCTCATTACGGCTCTCCGGCACCTTCGTAGACAGCAGCATGACGGCCAGGGCAAGCGGGAGATTCAGGATGAAAACCCAGCGCCACGTGGAGTGTTCGATGAGCCAGCCGCCGATGACAGGACCGATGGCAGCGGTGATCGCGGAAAACCCGGACCACGTGCCAATCGCCTGCCCTCTCGTCTCCTCGGGAAAGGAGGCCGTGATCAGCGCGAGACTGCCCGGTACCAGCAAGGCCGCTCCCATGCCTTGAATCGAGCGCGCCCAGATCAGCATGTCTATGTTTTGCGCAAGGCCGCAGCACGTAGAAGCAACAGCAAACACGGCGACGCCAAAAACGTACATCTTGCGCCGCCCGAAGAGATCTCCAAGAGATCCGCCCACAAGCAGCAGCGCCGCCAACGTCAAAGCATACGACTCCACGACCCACTGCACGTCCGCCACCGTAGCATGGAACGCGGTCTGCAGCGCGGGAAGCGCAACATTGACAACCGTTCCGTCAATGAACGCCATGCTCGATCCAAGAATGGTCGCGGCAAGCACGATGCGTCCGCTTGCTTGCGCGTTCGCGCCGTCATTGCGCAGGGATTGAATCGCGGCCATTCTCCTCCATTGTGAAAGATTCGCCCTTATCGAGACCTGATCGCGAAATTTGACCGCGATTGGATCCGGGAGGAACTCGGCCCATTGGGTAACGACAAGTCGCATGTCGTCACGGATGAAGCCCCGCGAAATCAAGCCCGGAGCCACGATCATGTACGCCGGTCTTCTCTCCACAGTGCGAATGGCGAAGAAATCACTCTTTAGAATCTGGAGCCAGCAGTACGATCTTCCCAATACCGCCTTCCTGCCCCAGCACATGTGCTTCAGCCGCATCACGCAACGGCATCCGGCGGCCAATAGGCAGCACGAACTTGCCGTCGCGTACGTCATCGGCGAACTCGCGCACCTTGGATGGATCAGGCCGAGCACCCACGCGCGTGATCTTCACTGTCGGATTTTTGCTCGCCGCACTCTCCGGCAACATAGCCGTGTAGCCAACAGAGCCGCCCGGCTTTACCCTAGAGATCAGCTTCGCTGCAACCTCACCGCCAACAGTATCCGCAATTGCATCCACCAAGCGGAATCTCTCAATCGCATGATCGTCATCAATCGCGAGTGCATCAGAGACCCCGAGAGAGCGGACCTCATCCAGTTCTTTCCCGCGAACCCCTGCAATCACTTGCGCGCCTATCTTCTTTGCCGTGTGCACCGCTGCGCGCCCGACGCTGCCCAACGCACCCGTAATCAGAACTACCTGCCCCTTTTGCACGTTTGTCGCAAGGCGCACAAGCTGATCACCGGTTAGTGAAATTAGCGGGATCGCGGCCGCGTCTGCCAGGTCCACCCCATCCGGCAGATGAGTCACGTCCGAATCGTCCACTGCAACCAATTCGGCATAGGTCTTGTTGGAGAGTGCAAGAACGCGGTCGCCGGCCTTGAAGTGTTTTGCAGTCGCACCCACCGCCCGTACGATGCCGCTCACATCGCGGCCCAGAATTGCCGGAAACGTCAACGGATGCATCTTCTGCATCGCCCCCGAACGCAGTTTCCAGTCGATCGGATTCACGCTCGCGGCGGTTGCCGCAATCAATACCGTACTTCCGCTCAACTGCGGTTCGGGAACGTTGTCTTCAAATTTCAGATTCCCGGGACCGCCATAGTCATGCAGCACCACCGCCTTCATCGCCTGCCCCCTGGAAGTCCAAGTATATTCAACCTTGAAGTCAGATGCTTAGGAGCCGATGCGCGTCTCAACAGGATCTCCGTCCCATCGCCGTTTGGACTTCAGACTTTGTCACGGCCAGCTCATCTGC
>JBAUCP010000566.1:0-10086 GCA_049677625.1 Occallatibacter sp.
AGCGTGCTCGAAACCTTTCGCGTAGTGGCTGAGATGAAGGAAGGCTGCGCGCCGGAGGCGATTCGCCAGTACGTGATCAGCGGCGCTTCCACGGTGGAAGATGTTCTGAGCGTTGTGCGGCTGGCGCGCCTGGGCGGCGTAAAGGTGGAGGGTTCGTGCAGCGGAGCGGCCGTTGGCGCCGGAGGCGATCCCGGCCTGATGCCGGTGCCGCTCTTCGAGTCGATTGAAGACCTGCGCAACGCGCCGAACGTCTGCCGCGAGCTATGGAGCCGGCCGGATTATCGCCGGCTCATCGAGTCGTGGGGCAACTGGCAGGAGGTGATGCTGGGCTACTCGGACTCGAATAAAGACGGCGGAATGCTGACCTCGACGTGGGAGATTTTTCGCGCGCATCGCGACCTGCACGTGGCGGCGCGTGAGGCCGGCATCAAGCTGCGCCTGTTCCACGGCCGCGGCGGCACGGTGGGCCGCGGCGGCGGGCCCACGCACCGCGCCATCTTCGCCCAGCCTATCGATTCGTTCGACGGCCAGTTGCGCATCACCGAGCAGGGCGAGGTGCTGAACTTTAAATATGCCGACGAGGTGCTGGCCGAGCGCAATCTCGAACTCATGATTGCCGCGTCGCTCGATGCGCTGGCGCGGCCCAACGCGCGCGATCCCAAGGGCCACTTTACGGGCGTGCTCAAGCGCGAGTGGGAGTCGGCGCTCGACGAGTTGTCGAATTTCTCGTATGGGTTTTATCGGCAGCACATTCTCGACGATCCCGGCGTGGTGACGTATTTCGAACAGTCGACGCCGGTGGGAGAGCTGGAGAATGCGAAGATTGGATCGCGCCCGGCGCGGCGCAACGCATCCACGAAACTCGCCGATCTGCGCGCCATTCCCTGGGTCTTTGGCTGGACGCAATCCCGGCTGCTGGTGCCGGCCTGGTTCGGCGTGGGCTACGCGATTGACCGCTATCTCGCGGAGGCAGGCGCGCTCGAGCTCTTGCAGACCATGGCCCGCGAGTTCCCGCTGTTCATCGACCTGCTGCGCAACGTGGAGATGGCGCTGGGTAAAGTCGATCTGGCCACCGCGCGGCTTTACTCGTCGCTGGTGAGCGACGCCAGACTGCGTGAGCGCATTTACGACCTGTTCGAAGCGGAGTTTCATCGCACGGTGCGCGCCGTGCTGGCCGTCACGCGGCAGACAGAGCTGCTCGAGAAGAACCAGGTGCTTGCGCACTCGATCAAGCTGCGCAACCCGTATGTCGATCCCATGCATTTGATCCAGGTGGACATGCTGCGCCGCAAGCGCGCCGGGGAAGACACGCCTGAGGTGAACCGGGCGATTGCGGCGACCATCAGCGGGATTTCGGCGGGACTCCGCAATACGGGCTGAGATCGAGGGAACTCCCATGATCCTGCATACCCCCAGAACGCGGCCCGCTCCGTGGAAGACCAGAAGACAGAGCACTGGCGCGAAGTGGTTGATTCCATTTCATGCTCTCGAATGGGCATCCGAGTGGAGCGCATTCGTGCTGAGCAACTGGTCGTTCCTTGAGGTGCTTGAGTATCTCGGGACATTTTCAGTGCTGATCGCCGTCATCTTCTACTTCTCGGAGTCGGGCGACCGGATCAAGCAGCGCCATTACCAGGCGTGGCAGGTAATCAACACCGCGCAGGGCAAAGGCGGCAGCGGCGGACGAATCGAGGCGCTGCAGGAGTTGAATGCCGACAAGGTGCCGCTGGTGGGGGTCGATGTTTCTTCCGCATTTCTGCAGGGCCTGAATCTGCATGGCGCGAACCTGATGCGCTCCGACTTCAGTTCCGCCGATCTGCGCAACAGCAATCTCACTTCAGTGGACTTTACGCTGGCAAATCTCAATACGGCCAATCTGCGCGATGCAGCACTGGATCACGCAAAATTCGTCGAGACAGATCTTCGCAACGCCGACCTGGAAGGAAGCAGCCTGGTTGCCGCGGACCTTTCAGGAGCGATCCTCGACGACGCCGACCTGCGCCATGCGGATTTGAAGGATATCGAGTGGCAACATATCAAGAGCCTGAAACGGGCCAATATCGCAGCGGCCCGGGATGTCCCGGAAGGCTTCGCCGCGTGGGCGCTGAGCAATGGAGCGATCGACGATCCGGGAGCCGCGGAGTAACGGATCAGTTGTTCCCTGCTTCCAATGCGCTCGGCGGGCATTTTCACAAACGGTCACGGTGATCCCGTTTCGATTTTGACGCCGTGAACGGACACCGCGCGGTCACCGGGCGCCTCATTGGCCACTATCACGGCAAACTCAGTATCTTTTCCCCGGCTCCTCTTGCCATATCGCGCCCCCCGGGTCTAACCTGTTGCCATGCATCGATGTCGCTAACGCCGCCCTGGTGCCAGCTCCGATGCCGATTTGCGCCTGATTGTGCGCTTTTTCCCACCTGACAAGCTGCACCGCTACCCAAAAATCCGTTCCATCAGAGCTCCGGGCTCCTATTCCCGGAAGAGGAGATCATTATGGCGCGCATTGCCGCGGACGTAACTGAGCTGATTGGCCACACCCCGCTGGTCAAATTGAATCGCGTGGCGGCGGGACTGCCCGCTACGGTTGTCGCCAAGCTGGAAAGCCAGAACCCCGTATCGAGCGTGAAAGACCGCATCGGTTTCGCCATGATTGACGCCGCCGAGAAGGCCGGCAAAATCAAGCCCGGCGAGACTACGCTCATTGAGCCCACCAGCGGCAACACGGGCATTGCGCTGGCCTTTGTGGCCGCAGTCAAGGGCTACAAGCTCATCCTCACCATGCCGGAGACCATGAGCCTTGAGCGCCGCGTCACTCTGCTGGCCTTTGGCGCGGAGATCGTGCTCACGCCCGGCCCCAACGGCATGAAGGGCGCGATTGCAAAGGCCAACGAGATTCTGGCCAAGACGCCGAACGGCTTCATCCTGCAGCAGTTCGACAACCCGGCCAACCCCGCAATTCACCTGGCGACCACGGGCCCCGAAATCTGGGAGGACACCGACGGCAAGGTGGACATCCTTATCTCCGGCGTAGGCACGGGCGGCACCATCACCGGGGTGAGCAATTACATCAAGCCGCGCAAGCCGTCGTTCAAGGCTATTGCGGTTGAGCCGACCGATAGCCCTGTGCTTTCTGGCGGCAAGCCCGGCCCACACAAGATTCAGGGCCTCGGCGCGGGATTCATTCCCAGCATCCTTGACACCACACTCATTGACGAGGTCGTGCTGGTGACCAACGATGAGTCTGTCGCGGCCGCGCGCCGGCTGCCGCTCGAAGAGGGGCTGTTCGTCGGCATCAGTTCTGGCGCAGCGCTGGCCGCGGCGCTCAAGGTGGCCGCGCGCGAGGAGAATGCCGGAAAGCTGATTGTCGTGGTGCTGCCCGACTTCGGCGAGCGCTATCTCTCCAGCGTGCTCTTCGAGCCGCTCCGGCAGCAGGCGCTGGCTCTGCAGCCGGAGCAGATCGCGGTACTGGCGTAAGCAAGCCGATATTGGTCTATCCCATCCTTGCGACGAGGACGACGCAAGGATGGGGCGCCCGGCATCTCTATTGCAAGTCATGGCCCTGTTCGCACGCATCCGCGAAGACATTGCCTCCGTAATGGAGCGCGACCCCGCCGCACGCTCGCGGCTAGAGGTGCTGCTGTGCTATCCGGGGCTCTGGGCGGTGTGGATTCACCTCGTCTCGCACCGGCTGTGGAGGGCGAAGCTGCGCCTGCCGGCGCGCGTGCTCTCGCAGATCGCGCGCTTCTACACCGGCGTCGACATTCATCCCGGCGCGCTGCTCGGCCAAAGGCTCTTCATCGACCACGCGGCCGGCGTGGTGATTGGCGAGACCGCAATTGTCGGCAGCGACGTGACGATGTACCAGGGAGTGACGCTGGGCGGCACGGGCAAGGGGCATGGCAAGCGGCATCCCACGGTCTGCGACGGCGTGTTCATCGGCAACAACGCCAACGTGCTGGGCAACATTACCGTGGGCGAGAACTCGCGCGTGGGCGCGGGCTCGGTGGTGCTCGCCGATGTGCCGCCCAACTCCACGGTGGTCGGCGTTCCGGCGCACATCGTCTACCGCAACGGGCAGCGCGTGCTGATTACCGATCCGCACGAGGTGAAGGACCCGCTCTCCGATGCGCTGATTGCGCTCTCAGCCCGCGTGGACGAGCTCGAAGAACGCTGCGGCGCACCGCAGCATCTGGCTACGCCGTTCGAAGACGAAGAGGCTGAGAGGACTGCGTATCGCGCGGAACTGGAGAAGCTGCGCATTTACGTGTCGATGGGTGAAGGCATCTGACGATGCAAAGGGGCGAGGGTATCTGAGCTTTCAACGCGCAGCCAGTTGAGTGCTGCCGTCTGACTCAGTGGATCGTCTTCGACTTGCCCTGCATGTAATCCATCAATAGATACTGGCCGAGCGTGTCGGGGGTGGTGAAGTAAGCCTTGCCGCGGCACATCTGCGAGACCTTGTGGACAAACTGCATAAGCCCGTAATCGGAGGCCAGCATGAAGGTGTTGATCATGATGTTCGATCGCTTGCAGCGCGCCACTTCTTCGAGCGTCTCGCTCACCACCAGCGGGTCCAGGCCGTAGGGATTCTTGTAGATTCGGCCGTCGGGCAGGGTGAGCGCGGAGGGCTTGCCGTCCGTAATCATCACGATCTGCTTCATGTCCTTGCGCTGGCGGGCGAGCACGCGCTGCGCCACGCGCAGGCCCTCGCGCGTGTTGGTGTGCCAGGGGCCGACCTTCACCCGCGCCAGGTGCGAGACCGGCATCTCCTCGGCCGAGTCGTGAAAAAGGACCAGCGATAACGAGTCGCCGGGATACTGCGTGCGGATCAGATGTGAGAGCGCCATGGCGACGCGCTTGGCAGGCGTGAAACGGTCTTCGCCATAGAGAATCATGGAATGCGAGCAGTCGAGCAGGACGACCGTAGCACACGAGCTCTGATACTCGCACTGATGCACATGAAGGTCTTCGTACTCCATGTTGAGCGGCAGGCCCAGCCCCTCACGCGAGATGGCGGAGTTGAGCGTGGCGGTCGCGTCCAGGTTGAGCGTGTCGCCGAACTCGTAGCGCCGCGAAGCGCCGCTGGTCTCGATGCCGGTGGCCCAGTGGCGCGTGTCGTGGCGGCCGTAGCTCGACTTGCCGAGCGAGCCGAGCAGATCGCGCAGCGTCTTGAAACCGAGGAAGTCGAGACTCTTGTCGGTGACTTCAAAACGGGCGTCGAACGAGGTCGGACCTTCCACGTTGCCAACCTGGCCATTTACATCCGATGGGCGCGCGGGCTGCGACGAGGAGATGTAGTTTTCCTGCTCCATGCGCGCCATGAGCTTTTCGATCAGCTCGTCGAGCTTGCCTTCGGCGGTCATCTGGTCGAGCTTCTGGCGCATCGAGTCGTCGAAGAAACTGCCGTGTTCAAGCACCCGCCGCAGCGCCTCGCGCAGATCGTCGAGGGTGTGATCGAGGTCCTGAAAGCGCGTGAAAGGATCGTAGAAGCCGGAGTCGAGCAGATAGTCCGAGAGCGCCTTCAGCAGGTCTTCAAGATCGATCTCCGAGGCCAGATCGCCGTTGAACTTGGTGTAGCGGACGCGCTTCATGGGGAGTCAGCCTCTACTGTTGATTTCCCTGACGGCTTAAAGTGAAAAGTCGCTCAGGGGCTAAAGCCCGCGCTTATTCTTCGTTACGTTGCGGCACGACTAAAGTCGTGCCCTGACACTTCATGCTTCTCCCGGCTAATCTCGTGTGCTGGCACTTCGTACGCCGATAGTCACTTAATTAATTCAGCCCGCCCCTGCGGCCGCGGCGCGAGCGCTGCCAGTCTTCATATTCGTTGTCGAGCTCCTGCCGCTCCGGCAACTGCTCTTCGCGCTCCGGCCGGCGCCGGCTCTCTTGCGCTGCAAATCCATGTTCCTGGCTGCGGCTGAGCTTGCGATGGGCCACCATCCCCTCCAGCAAGAACTCGGCGGCGGCGACAAGTTTCGGCGCTGCGTCGGAGGACTCCACGCCGAGCGGAGAGAGTTTTTCAAAGAGCCCCTGAATCTGTTTCAAATCTTGCAACGCTTCGGCCGAGGGCTGACTGTCGTCGAGTTTTACCGTGCCGCCCAGGTTGAACCACTGCTCGATCTGTGCGGTGTCTACATCGGCAAAGTAGCGGTCGCAGATTTTGCCCACGGCGGTGCGGATCAGGTCCTGCACAACGGTGTCGGCTCCGCGCAGCTCGCCTTCGTATTCGAGCTCCAGCTTGCCGGTGATGCCGGGCATGGCTGCGTAAATGTCGCTCACGCGCGGCAGCACCAGCGTGTCGCCCGTCACCAGCGCGCGGCGCTCGGCGTTGGAGACGGCAAGCTCCATGGTGGAGATGGGCAGGCGCTGGCTTACGCCGCTGCGCTTGTCTACCTTTTTGTCTTCGCGCGCGGAGAAGGCCACCTGCTCGACAATCTCGCGCACGTACTGCGGAATCTCAACTGACGCGGCCCCGCGCACGGCCCAGGCCTCCTGCGTGGTGATGGCGATGCCTTCTTCGAGCGTCTCAGGATAATGGGTGCGAATCTCCGAGCCGATGCGGTCCTTGAGCGGCGTGATGATTTTGCCGCGCGCCGTGTAATCCTCAGGATTGGCGCTGAAGACCAGCGCGACGTCAAGCATGAGGCGCACGGGGTAGCCTTTGATCTGCACATCGCCTTCCTGCATGATGTTGAACAGGGCTACTTGAATCTTGCCGGCCAGGTCGGGCAGCTCGTTGATGGCGAAGATGCCGCGGTTGGCGCGCGGCAGCAGGCCATAGTGCATAGTGAGCTCGCTCGAAAGGTCTTCGCCGCCGCGCGCGGCCTTGATGGGGTCGAGATCGCCGACCAGGTCGGCAACCGTGACGTCGGGCGTGGCGAGTTTCTCCACATAGCGGCCGTCGCGGCCGATGTAGGCGATAGGCGTTGCGTCGCCTTTGGCGGCGATCAGATCGCGGCAGCGCTTACACAACGGCGCATAGGGATTGTCGCGGATCTCGCATCCGGCTACATAGGGCATCCGCTCGTCAAGCAGCGCCGTGAGCGCGCGCAGGATGCGGCTCTTGGCCTGGCCGCGCAGCCCAAGCAGGATGAAGTTCTGCTTCGACAGGATGGCGTTCACGATCTGGGGCACCACCGTGTCTTCATAGCCGACGATGCCGGGAAAGATAGTCTCGCGGGCTTTGATGCGCGCGATCAGGTTCGAGCGCATCTCGTCTTTCACGCTTCGAGTCTTCAAGCGCGCTTCAGGGAACAGAGTGCTGGTGCGCAGTTCCCCCAGTGTTTGGGGAAGCGTGTGAGCTGCGGGCATCGAGTGCCTCCTGTGCGACGGGATGGTTGCGCAGACCGGGCCTGTTCAAAAGACGCATGAGACAGGGAAATCGCCGCGCTCGACAGCTTGCGCGCGCACACTGGCCATGGACGCAGTATGCGCCGATTTGCACGCCAGCGCAAAGTCGGGCCAGTGATGGCCGGCGGTTCTGCTCGCGTCTATTGGCGTAAGCGCTCGGGCTTAATGCACATCCACCGAGCGGTCGCCCTCGTAGGCCATGATGTGGAAGTAAGCCTCCCATCCGCTCCACGAGGCGGGCGCGGGCAGCTTGGCCATTGGATCTTTCAAGTGGTTCAGGTAGTCCTCGACCAGCTCGTGAGTGCGATAGACACCTGTGAGCCAGTCGCCGCGATACCAGTTCTTCCACTTGCCATACTCGGCCAGCGCCATCGACTTCTGGATTGCGTCGAGCGCGGCCAGCGACGCGGCGGCTTCCGACTCCGCTTTCTGCTTGTCGCCGGCGTCGGCGTCCTTCATGGCTTTGGCCAGGTCGAGCAGCATCGCGTTGCTCTCGCGGTTGATGGTGATCATGGTCAGCACCTCGGCCTGATAGTACGGCCGCCGCGCGGGATCGATCAGGCTCTCCGCGGCCACGGCCTTGTTCCAGACTGCATCCCAACGCGGCGCGGCGTCTTCGCCATCTTTGATGTCCAGATCGAGCGAGCGCTCGCGCATCTCGGCCGTGCCCGAAGGCGTCACCCGCGGCTCGGTCCACTTGGGCGACTGGCTGGGAATCCCAATCACCTGGTGCACGCTCAGGTCGTCAAGGATCAGGCGGCGCGCCTCGGAGTGGTAGTGCTGATCGCCGTCCCAGCGCGTAAAGCTGATGGCCGGAGGCGGAGGCGGCGCATTGCCGGCCGAGGTCAGCCTCGGCATGCCGAAGAATTCGCGCCGCAGCGAAGGCGCGGCGAAGTAGTCCTTGTAGATGCCCTCGAGCGCGTCCGCAGACTTTGCGCCGAACTCTTCGGTGGCCCATTTGCGGTAATAAGCGCCGTCTGCATCGCTCTGCTGCGGCACGCCGCCCCACGCTGTCTCCATCAGCGCGCGGGTGGTCATGGCCACCGGGCGCAGGTCGCTCGTATTCACCAGGACATAAGAGGTTGCACCGGCCTTGATATAACGGCCAAGTTCCTCCTGAATCCGCTCCACGGGCACCATCTCCGAGAGCTGATTCGCATTCCCGTTCATCATGGCCACGTGGAAGTACGCGCCATGCCCGGCGGCCACCTTGCCGTCGTCCTGCATGTCGCCGTAGCCGGTGTCGGCCCAGACCATCATCACCTCCGGCGGAATCTTCAGGTAGCCCTCGCGCATGAGCCGCGCGCCCTCCTGCCACAGGTCGGTGACGAACTGCGCATTCGGATATTTCGCGCGCACAATCTTCATCTGCTCGGCAATGGCATCGCTGATCCGCTGGCCGAGCAGCGGATCGTTATCGCGCACGCTGGGATCGAGCGAGGCGTAGCTCGAGTCGGAAAGCCCACGCAGGCCCACGGACCACAAAATCTCCTCGTCCGGCTTGTACTCGTTCACGGCGTCGGTCCATGCGCGCTCCAGAATCTCAGGATGCATGGAGAAGTTGTAAGGAACGTCGCGCGGCCAGCGCGCCACGTTCACGCCCAGCGGAATGGCATGGTGCTGGTTGACGATGAGTCCGCGCTCGGTGGCCGCGTGCACCGGAGCGTCGTCCGGAAAGGTCCATGTGCCGGGGACGACCATGTTGCCCTTCAGGCGCAGAATCGTCTCGAAGACCTGATCCCACACGCTCAGCGCGATGCCGTCCTGCTCGCCCCTGGGCGGAACAACCCATCCGGTGAGCAAATCTTCGTCATTCGGAAAAAAATCCGCGGTATTTGAAGACCGGGCTCGGGTAAGTGCGCGTGAAATCTTTGGGCAGCGTGATTGCGACGCGCTTCTCCGGCTGCTTGTCAGTCCACAGATACATGGGGTCGACGCCGAGCACCGATTGCGAGAACTGATAGATGGCATAGATGGCGCCGCGCATGTCCGCGCCGGTAAGGCAGACGACGTGCCGGTGAGTTGGTCCCACCCCGGCTCCTGCGATGGAAAACGCAAAGGCCTCGGTGTTCGTGGTGGTGGCGCAATCCACGCCGGCCGGCACATTCTCGCGTTGCGCGATGAGAATGGCCGTCGGGCCTGCGTCTTTCAGGTCGTTCACGAGCCTGGGCGCGCGGCCAAAGACCTTGGTGAAGTCGCTTTCGAGGTCCTTGGTGGCGCGCTGAACGGGGCCGGCCTCCTGCGCGCTTTCGACCAGGGTGACGGACGCGGAAATGGTTGGCCCGGCTTGCTGGGCGTGACCGGCAGGAGCGGCAACAAACGCGAAGACCGCAAGCGCGGCGACGGCGGGGGCGAGCGATCTGAGGCTACGCACAACATAACTCAGCAACATGGGAATCTCTCCTTGCGCGGATCGGAGTGGCCGCGAACAAACCGGGCGCGCCGGAACGGGAACCGGCAGACGCCTTTTGGGGGCACGGGAAGAACGAGCCGCGCGAAATGGGTTTTCTTCGCGTTGCGAATTATACATAAGGCCCGCGTCCCTGTCGCCAATACAATTACAGCCCTAGGGAAGCTCTGAACAAGTCGTTCGAGCGAAGGGAACATTCCCTCAGGGGCTTCTATGAGACGGCTGGTTGAGTCAAGGTGTTTTTGTTTTTTCCTTCATTGGCATGTTTTTGTTTTTGCGGTTGCTGTTGTTGTTGGGATTCATCTCGGGCTTCTATCCGCACTCGC
>JBAUCP010000567.1:0-10168 GCA_049677625.1 Occallatibacter sp.
CTGCTGTACGGGAAGGTTGTTGAGCTCTTTTACGTCTACCGTGTTGCCGACGGTGGAATCTGTGGTGTCGAGCGTGACCTCAGCGTTGGAAGCCGTCACCTCGATCTCAGTGTGCGCGCCAATAGACATAGTTGCATTCTGGGTGCGGACCGTCGCTACTGTAAGGTAGATGTTCTTGATATCGACCGGCGTGAACCCGGTGGCCGTGAAGACAGCCTCATATCCCTGGCCCGGCGGAATATTGGCGAAGCGGTATTCGCCGACGCCGTTCGAGGTCTGCGTGAACTTCACTCCTGTGGTCGTGTTCGTAAGAGTAACGATGGCGCCCGGTATCACCGCGCCGGAAGAGTCGGTCACCTCGCCGGTCATGCCAGAGACGCCTTGTCCGTAGCAGACCGGCAGGGATGTCAAGACCAACATCGCCAACGCACAGCAGAGGAGTTTTACTGCATTCTTCATAAATTTCGCCTCTCCTAAAGACCCTGGATTGAGTGCAGACGACAAAGCGGATGGACTCTCGCAACAGAACGATTTCATTGAAATCCTCCGGAGTGACCGTTGTTGTAGAAAACAACTAAGGTGGGTATGAGAGATCGCCTTGTGGGTTCCAATGTTCCGGCCAGCCATCAACTCGGATGGAACGAACGTGTTAGTAGGGATTGGGAATGCACGGCGCGTGCCAATCACAAGCACAAGGAGGTGATCCGCCATTTAATTGAAAATAAACAAGATATTTACATTGCTACCGTTGTGGCGGCGCAGGTGTATATGAAAATCTGTAGAACCACCCCTCGATCATCCAACTTTGGTATAAAACTCTGATTTTTGAGAGTTAAGCAAGGGCCTGCTTCTGGAGTTGTGGCGTAGTCTGAGCGGCCAGACCTGAAAAGTGAACAAAACGCGCAAAACCCTCTCAAGTGGTTCCGTTCTTCGAGTTGTGAAACCCGGCTTATCCTGATTCGGCCAGTTAGCCAAAGAACCGTCCTTTTGGCAACAAAATAAAGGAGTTGACCGTGATTCAGTCGAATCGGAAGCGCGCTTGCTATGAAAATGCATACAATTCGGCCCGGTAGTTGATCGAGAACCGGGTGTCCAGGCGGATGTTGCCGGGAGCGCCGGACCGCACGTTGGGTGTCCGGCGCGCCGGCCGCGCTGGCCGAGTGCGCTATGCTGCTCTCCATGCAGCTTACGCTGGCGCACGTCGGCTCCGCGGCCAAGGATGGGTATGAGGCCCTGATCCAGAGCTATCTGGAACGTTCTTCGGGGTTTGCGCAGTGCGCGTCTCGTTGCTTCCGGGAAGAAAGGGCGTTGCTCGAGTGGCTGGGCCGCCAGCGCGGGCGGACGCCCGCCGTGCCGGTGCTGCTGGATTCCCGCGGGCAGCAGATGACATCGGAAGCGCTCGCCCGCTGGCTCGGCGCGCGCCGCGACGAGGGGTCGCAGCACCTGGTGTTTGCCATTGGGCCGGCCGACGGATGGAGCGACGAAGCCCGCAAACAGGCAAAGCTGCTGCTTTCTCTGGGGCCGATGACGCTGGCGCACTCGCTGGCGCGTCTGGTGATGGCCGAGCAGATCTACCGTGCGTTTGCGATTCTCTCCGGACACCCGTATCACCGGCAGTGATCAGTGATCAGGGGTCAGTGATCAGACTGGGGGTTGAAATGAAAGGCAACATACCGGCGCAATCGTTTCGGGATTTGATTGTCTGGCAGCGGGCAATTCAGTTGGCGACCGCGGTCTATCGGCTCACTCGAGATTTCCCACGCGAGGAGATATACGGGATTACGAGCCAGATGCGCCGTGCAGCGGTCTCGATCCCCAGCAACATTGCAGAGGGACAAGGACGGCTAAGCACCGGCGAATTCCGTCAGTTTCTGGGCACGGCGCGCGGATCTAACTTCGAATTGCAAACGCAGCTTGAGATCGCGCGTGCACTTGGCATCGGAGAGGCTAAACAAATTGACGAAACTGAATCTCTCTCGCACGAAGTGGGTAAGATGATTTACGCGATACTGGACAAGACCAGGGGTCCCGCGTGAGTTTATCAATAGCTTGTGACTTGGAACCGATCACTGACCACTGATCACCGACCACTGAAATGACTGATTCGCGGCGCGGACTGATTCTGATCAACACGGGGCCCGGCAAAGGCAAAACGACGGCGGCGCTGGGCACGGCGCTGCGCGCGGCGGGCAACGGCATGCGCGTGCTGGTGCTGCAGTTCCTGAAGGGCTCGTGGCACTACGGCGAGCTGGACGCGGTGGAGGTCTTCGGACAGAACTTCGTGCTCAAGCAGATGGGGCGCGGGTTTGTGAAGGTCGGCGGCGCGGAGACCGATCCCGAAGATATCCGGATGGTGGAAGAGGCCTGGGCTGAGGCGCGCGAGGCGATCTACTCCGGCGAGTGGGACATGGTGGTGCTGGACGAGATCAACTATGCGATTGGCTACAAGATGCTGGACCCGGCCGTGGTGGCCGAGGCGCTGCGCGGCAAGCCGGAGATGGTGCATGTGATTCTCACCGGGCGCAATGCGCATCCGCTGCTGGTGGAGCTGGCCGATACGGTGACCGAGATGCGCGAGGTGAAGCACGCGTATCAGAAGGGCATTCTGGCGCAGCGTGGGATTGAGTATTGAGACGTTGCGGAATTTGGGTGGGTTGAGGTTTGTGCTTTCCCACCCTCGCGACAGAAAAAAGTCGCGAGGATGGGGCACGGAGCAGTGGCGATAGATCGTGTACCGAAGAAACATGGAAACCCATGGAGGAAAGCGTGGCGGCGAGCAAACTTTTTCGCTGGGCTGAGATTGATCCGGAGCGGATGAATCCGTTCGTGACGCGCCAGTTTGTGACCGGAACCAACACCATGCTGGCGCGGCTGGTGCTGAACAAAGGCGCGCATGTGCCGCTGCATCACCACGTGAACGAGCAGGTAAGCCACGTGGTGGCCGGAGCGCTGGATTTCCTGCTCGAAGAAGGGCGCGTAACGGTGCGCGCCGGCGAGATTCTGTGCATTCCGCCGAATGCGCCGCATGAGGTGATCGCGCTCGAGGACTCCGTGGCGCTGGACATCTTCAACCCGCCGAGGCAGGACTGGATCGACGGAAATGATGCGTATTTGCGGTCCTAGAGCAGTTCTCCAACTAGCGTGCCCTTGCGAGTTTCGTGCAAGGTGGCTTTTTCTTGAGAAAAAAGCCGCTCGGCATCCTGCCTTCGGTGTACATCAATTGGAGAACTGCTATAACAGGCTCTAAAATCAGGCAGGTGCCAATGCGGCATGAGCAGGCGCGGGAACTCTCACAATAAAGGATGAGAGGACGCCAGGAATGCGGATCGGGATCATCGGCGGAGGAATTGCGGGGCTGGCAGCCGCCTACGAGCTTGAAAAAGCCCGCGCCGCCGGAGATGCGGTCGATTACACGCTCTTTGAAGCGGGGCCGCGGCTGGGCGGCTCCATCGCCTCTGAGATCGTGAACGGCGCGGTGCTCGAGCGCGGCCCCGACTCCTTTCTCACCGAAAAACCCGCCGCGGCCGAGCTCTGCCGCGAGCTGGGCCTGGGCGACGCGCTGGCGCCCTCAAACGACGCCAACCGCAAGACCTGCATCGTGGTCCGCAACCGTCTGGTGCCGCTGCCGGACGGGCTCATGTTCCTGGTGCCCACCAAGCTCATCCCCACCGCGCTCACCCGGCTCTTCAGCCTGGGTACTAAAGCGCGCATGGCCCTCGAGTTGCTCCATCGGCCGCGCCCCGCACAGGGTGACGAGTCGGTTGCCGCGCTGGTGGAACGCCACTTCGGCGCGGGAGCCGTCGACCGGCTCGCCGATCCGCTGCTCTCCGGCATCTATGGCGGCAACGCCTCCGAACTCAGCGCGCAGGCCGTCCTGCCGCGCCTGGTGGAGATGGAGCGCAAGTACGGCTCGCTCACCCGCGGCATGCTGGCCGCGCGCCGCGAGATGCGCAGGCAAGCCAAGGCCCCGGTCCAAAAAAAGAGCGGTGGAACCGCAATCTTCACTTCGCTGCGCGGCGGGATGCAGCAGTTGGTGGACGCCATCGTTGCCCGCCTCGATCCTGCATCCATCGAATTGAACGCGCCGGTCAGCGCCCTTCTAAAAACCGGCGATGGCTGGCGCGTGGAGACCGGCGAGGGTTCCCAATCTGCCCACTCTTTTGACGCCATCCTGGTTGCCACGCAGGCCTGGGCCGCCGGCGCGCTGCTCAGCCAGGTTGACCCCGCCCTCGCTGACGATCTCGCCGCCATCCCCTACTCGTCCTCCGTCACCGTCAATCTCGTCTACGACGAGGCGCGCATCGGCGCGCTGCCGGATGGCTTCGGTTTCCTCGTCCCGGCCAGCGAGGGCCGAGCCCTGCTGGCCTGCACCTTTGTGCATCGCAAGTTCCTGGGCCGCACGCCGCCCGGAAAAGCCGTTCTGCGCGCATTCCTGGGCGGCATGAAAAACGAGACTCTCCTCGCAGAGCCTGACGCCGAGCTTATCGCCATCGTCCGCCGCGAGCTGAGCGAAATCCTGGGTGCAAAAACCCTTGACTCGGCCATCGAGCCCGAGCACACCCAGGTCACGCGCTGGCGCCGCGCCATGGCGCAATACTCGGTCGGCCACAAGGAGCGCATGGCCCGCATCTCCACCCGCGTCGCAGCGCTGCCCGGCCTGCTCCTGGCCGGCAACGCCTATGACGGCATCGGCATTCCCGACTGCATCCGGCTCGGCCGGCAGGCCGCGCGCGAGCTGGCTGCTCTGGGCGCAAAGGCTCCAGCTTCAACTCTCTAGCGGGCACAATTACCCGTATACTCAACCCAAGGCATGACCACCTGGCCAAACACATTTCTAGCCACGATTCTTACCTCGACGCGCGCAACGGTGGCGGCGAGCAAGACCCGCGTGCCGCTGGCCGAGCTGGAGCGGCGCTGCCTTCAAAATCATCCTCGCGGATGGGCCGCGGCGCTGCGCCGCCAGGCCGCCTCCGGTCCCGCGGTCATTGCTGAAATCAAAAAGGCCTCGCCGTCGAAGGGCCTGATCCGCGCCGACTTCGATCCTGCCTGGCTGGCGCGCCGCTACCGCGCCGGCGGAGCCGCTGCGCTCTCCGTGCTGACGGATGAGCCGTACTTCCAGGGCAGCCTGCGCAACCTGGAGCTGGCCTCCGCCGCCGTCCCGCTACCTTGCCTGCGCAAGGACTTCATGATCGACGAGTATCAGATCGTGGAAGCCCGCGCACACCGCGCGGACGCCATCCTGCTGATTGCGGCGGCGCTGGCCAACGCCGAGCTTCGCCATCTGGCGGAGGTCGCCAGCGGCTTCTCGCTCGATGTGCTGGTGGAAGTGCACACCGCCGATGAACTCGACCGCGTGCTCGACACGCTGGGCGCAACCGGCTTGAGCGCCATCGGCGTGAACAACCGGGATCTCTCCACCTTCGAGGTCACGCTGGACACATCGCTGGCGCTCATCGATCGCATTCCGTCGAGCGTCGTCCGCGTCACTGAAAGCGGCATCTTCACCGCGCAGGACATCGCGCGGCTGCGCCAGGCCGGCTTTGACGCATTCCTCATCGGCGAGAGCCTGATGCGCCAGCCCGACCCCGGCGCGGCGCTGGAAACGCTTTTGACGCAGGCCGTAGGCGCGTCATGAGCCTCTGGGTCAAAATCTGCGCCAACACCTCGCTTGAAGACGCGCAGCTCGCCGCCGGCGCTGACGCGGCCGGTTTCGTCTTCGCGCCAAGCCCGCGCCGCGTAACGCCTGCGCAGGTGGCCGCAATCGTGCCGCATCTGCCGCCCGCGCTCGAAAAGATTGGCGTCTTCGTTGACGCATCTTTCGACGAGATTGCGGCGACCGTCCAGGCTGCCGGCCTCACCGGCGTTCAGCTTCACTTTGACGCTGCGCAGGAGCTGCCAGCGCGGCTTCGCGAGCGCTTCGGCCCGGATCTGCGTATCCTCCGCGTAATCCACTTCGACGCCGGGACCGCTGCCTCGGCGTCGGGCCTGAATTACGACCGCAATATCGACGCCATCCTGGTCGATTCGCGCACGGCAACCGCAGTCGGGGGCACCGGCCAGATCTTCGATTGGGCCCGCGCCAGCAAGACGCTCTTCGAGAACGCAAAGACCTGCAAGCTCGTCGCGGCCGGCGGCCTTACGCCGGAAAACGTAGCCGAAGCCATCGCCACGCTGCGGCCGTGGGGCGTGGATGTCGTGAGCGGCGTGGAAGCAGCGCCCGGCCGCAAAGATCCGGCCAAGGTGCGCGCCTTCATTGCCAACGCGAGGGCCGCAGATCGCGGCTGACGAGCCTGCGTCGATTTTCGATCTCGATCATCCTATAGACAAGAGTCTGCTGCAAACCCGCGGTCGCAGACTTCAAGGTGCTCTCGCCGCGGCTCGGCGCAACCGCGCGGGTAACATCCAGCCGCCGAAGCGCACCGCAAAGAATGGACGGAGTATCCAAGCGCTCCGAAAACCGCAAACAACATCTCCGGAGGTCCGCATGGACACATTTCTTTCCCCCATCGAAAACCCGGCCAGCCTGATGATGAAGATGGCCTATGCGATGACCCGCCGCCAGTTCGGCAAGGTCCTTACCCCGTTGAAGGTTTTTTGTGCGCGTATGCCTCTGGCCTTCGGCTTGTTCTATGGGAAGATCAGCAAACTCGACAAGAAGGTTCAACTACCGGCGGAGCTGGCGATGCTCATCCGCGAACGCGTGGCGCAGCTCAACGTCTGCCTCTTCTGCATCGATATCGGCCGCTCGTTCGTCATCAAAGCCTCAATGAACGAAGCCAAATTCAACGCGCTTGACGACTATGCGTGCAGTTTCCTGTTCACGGACGCGGAACGGGCAGCCCTGGATTACGTAACCGAGCTGACCCGGGAGAAAAAGGTCAATCCCGAAACCTTCCAGCGTCTCTCCGCCAACTACTCCGAGCGCGCCATCTGCGAGATCGTCTGGCTGGTAGCCAGCGAACACTTCTACAACATGACCAACATCGGCCTCAATATTCATTCGGACATGCTGTGCGACATCAGCAGGAAGAAAAGATAGGACCCTGAATAGAAGATTGTGCAAGCTGTTTCGATAGACTTGTCGAATGGCTCACGAGACGCAGCCGAAGCCGTTCTTCGAGCGCCCGGACACGCTGCGCTTTGATGGGATTGATCTGCTGCGCGGCTTCTCCATCATCGCCGTGATTCTGCTCCACGGCCAGATCAGGATGTATGGCTACTCAGCCTGGATCAGGGCCATGCGGTCAAACTGGCTTTTTGATATCTTCTTCTGGAATGGCGACAATGGCGTTACTGTCTTCTTCTCGATCTCCGGATTTCTAATTACGCTCACCTCGCTGCGGCGCTTTGGCTCGCTTGCCAAAATGCGCGCGGCGGCCTTTTATCGCATCCGGTTTGCGCGAATTGCGCCTTTGCTGTTTCTGCTCCTGGCCGTGCTGAGCGTGCTCGATCTGAACCATGCGAATGGTTTTCAGATTCAGCCCTCCTGCGCCACGCTGCCGCGCGCACTGCTTGCGGCGCTCACCTTTCATGTCAATTGGCTCGAAGCGACGCACGGCTACCTGCCCGCCAATTGGGATGTGCTCTGGTCGCTCTCGGTCGAGGAGATGTTCTATCTGTTCTTCCCTCTCGCCTGTCTTCTGCTGCTCAGATGGCGGCGAGAGTTGCCGGAGTTTGTATTGTTGCTGCTCATCTTCGTGGGCATGGGACCCTTCGCCCGCACCGTGTGGGCGACAAACGAAATCTGGCAAGGCACCTCTTACCTTGGCGGCATGAGCGGCATCGCGCTGGGCTGCCTGACGGCGCTGCTTACCGACCACCTTCAACCCACAAATCCGCTTCGGATGTATGGAAGGGCGCTGTTGATTATCCAGGTCGCGGGTAGCCTGCTGATGCTCCTGATCATCATCAGGCCGCATTGGCTCTGGGTAGAATTCCTGGGCCGCAGCGGAACAGACGACACGGTGCTGTCGCTGGGAACCTGCATGGTGATGCTGACGACTGTGTTTCGCGGGCGCATCGGCAGCGTCTGGAGCAGCCCGATACGCTGGTTCGGCCGCCACAGCTACGAGGTTTATCTCACCCACGAGTTTGTCGTTGTGTGGATGACGACGATCTACGCAAAGGTCCGGCAAGGCTCTCCGCTCTTGTGGATCGCTGCTGAACTCGCACTTGCCGCACCGCTTGGCGCGCTGGTTGCGCGATGGTTCTCCGAGCCAATGAACCGCCTGCTGCGCGGCGCCGCTCCACCGTCGCACCACTCCTAGTACACTGGAAGGGTCCATTTTGGTGCGGCAAATCGCAGGAGTCCGTCATGGCATCGGTCATTCTTCCGGCAGTTCCGTCTGAATCCCGCCCTGGGCGGTTCGGCGTTTACGGCGGGCGCTATGTGCCGGAGACGCTGATGGCCGCGCTCGTCGAGCTCGAACGCGAGTACGAGATTGCCAAGGCCGACACGACGTTCCAGGCCGAGCTCACCTCTCTGCTCACCGACTACGCCGGCCGGCCCACGCCACTCTACTTTGCGAAGGGGCTCACGGAGTCGCTGGGCGGCGCGAAGATCTACCTCAAGCGCGAAGACCTGCTCCATACCGGAGCGCACAAGATCAACAACTCGCTCGGTCAGGGGCTGCTGGCCAAGCGCATGGGCAAGAAGCGGATCATTGCTGAGACCGGCGCTGGCCAGCATGGCGTGGCAACCGCGTCTGCATGCGCGCTGCTCGGCCTGGAGTGTGTCATCTACATGGGCGAGGTGGACATGGTCCGCCAGGAGCTGAACGTGCAGCGCATGCGGCTGCTGGGCGCTGAGGTGCGCGGCGTTTCGTCGGGCTCGAAGACCCTCAAAGACGCCATCAGCGAGGCCATGCGCGACTGGGTCACAAACGTCCGCACCACCTACTATCTGCTGGGCAGCGCGCTGGGCGCGCATCCTTATCCGACCATGGTGCGCGACTTTCACCGCGTGATCGGCATAGAGATGAAGCGGCAGATTCTCGAAAAAGAGGGCCGCCTGCCGAACGTGGTGATTGCCTGCGTGGGCGGAGGATCGAACGCCATCGGCGCATTTTACGAGTTCATTCCCGACCGCCAGGTGCGGCTCATCGGCGTGGAGGCTGGCGGGCGCGGAACGGCGCTGGGCGAGCACGCGGCGCGGTTCCAGGGCGGCGCGCCCGGCGTGCTGCAGGGCACGTTCTCTTACGTCCTGCAGGATGAGAACGGCCAGATCGCGCTCACCCATTCGGTTTCGGCGGGGTTGGATTACGCATCAATTGGCCCGGAGCACGCGGCACTGCACGACTCCGGCCGCGCCGAGTACGTCTCGCAGGACGACGCAGCCGCGCTGGACGCCGTGGTCAGGCTCGCGCGGACAGAAGGAATCCTGCCGGCGCTTGAAAGCGCGCACGCCGTGGCCGAGGCCATGCGCATTGCCCCCGCTCTGCCCGCCCATGAAATACTGGTGGTGAACCTCTCCGGACGCGGCGACAAGGATATGGGCATCCTGGCTCGCGAGCTCGATCTGAAGGGGATTTAACCGCACTCCAATGGCGATTTGTTTCCATCAAAAGCCCGGCCTTGTCGCCTACCTGACGGCGGGCGACCCGTCGATTGAGGCTACGCGCGAGATTGCGCTCGCAGCCATTGACGCGGGTGCGGACGTGATCGAGCTGGGCGTGCCGTTCAGCGATCCGCTGGCCGACGGGCCCATCATCCAGCGCGCCAGCGAGCGCGCAGTGGCACGCGGCGTGAGCCTCAAAGACGTTCTTGCGCTGGCCCGCGAAATCCGCGCAGCGCGCGCCGAAGCCGGCCTGGTCATCTTCAGTTATTTCAATCCGATGCTGCGCTATGGCCTGGGCAGATTCGCCGATGACGCAGCAGCGGCCGGCGTGGATGGCGTTCTGGCCACCGACATGATCGTTGAAGAAGCGGCTGAATATCTGGCAGAACTCGGCCGCGTGCAGCTCGCGCCCATCTTCCTGGCCGCGCCCACCAGTTCTGACGAACGGCTCGAAGCCATCGCCGCGCACTCCAAAGGATTTGTTTACGCGATCTCACGCACCGGCATTACCGGCAAGCAGCAGAGCCTGACGGCCGATGCCGCCGCACTGGTTGGGCGCATCCGGCGATGGACCACGCTGCCGGTAGCCGTGGGGTTCGGCATCTCCAACGC
>JBAUCP010000568.1:0-1731 GCA_049677625.1 Occallatibacter sp.
ACCATATTGTCCGGGCCATGGAATCGGGAGTATGTTGTTGGTGTGTCCGAGAGGAGGTTGGCGTGAAGCTCGCGGCAGTCGTTTCCTTCGCCTTTTTTTCCGCTTCGATGGGCGTGTCCGCGCAAAGTTTCGGCGTAGCTTCCACAGGGAGCCTCAACGGGCCGAAGCATACGATCGTGCTGCAGTCAGCGCCCGCCGCCGGGCCGGCGTGCCCGGTTTCGCTCCGCGCCCAGCACCTCCCTGACGGAGGCATGGTAAAGGTGAGGGACGGCCACCCGGACCACCCCGCAGGAATTGGGCAATGGCTGCACCTGACGCTGGCCAACCCAGCTTCCAGGCGGATCGCAAAGGCCAGGGTGATTGTTTACGGCTATACAAACAAAGCGCGCGTGACTGAGGCCGGGGCCGGCGGCCAGGGTTCGGCCGACGCGATACGGACCTTTACCGTGGCGATGGTTGCCCAATCGGACAAAGCCGTTGCCGGCGATCTGTGGGCGCCGGGCATGACTGCTGTGCAGACGGTGGAGCTGGACTCGGTGACTTATGCGGACGGCGAGACCGCGAGTTTTTCAGGCAACGAGGCCTGCCGCGTAGCACCCGACCCCTTGATGCTGATTGCGGGCCGGTAAGCGCGCACGGCTCGCATTAAGCGCATTCAGAACCGCAGGTAGGCGCCGATCATCGGCTCGGCCGTGTGGGTAAATGCGCCGGTCGAGGTGTAGAGCTTGCTGAGATCCGGAGCCTTGTAGAGGTTGCCGCGGTACTGGAAGCGCAGGCCTATGTGCGGGAGCAGTCCCCAGTCGAGGCCGGCTCCGTAGACAAAGACCGGCTTGGCGGCGGAACTGGTGTTGCTCTGGCTGCCGGCGGGCTGATTGAACAAGAGGCCCACGCCGGCCAGCGCGAAGGGCCGCAGTTGGGCGATGTGAACCGATGCGACCCAGTCGCCGGTGAGCTCGTGCGCGTTGGCTGAGACGGATTGCGGCGAGATTTCAAGGCAGGTAATCCCGGCGGCGCACGACTCTTTGTAATTCTGGTTGGCTCGATTGAAGGAATAGGTAACGTCGTAGCCAACGAGTGGATTGCTGATGTGCCGCAGCTCGACCATGCCGCCGGCGGCATTCGACGGGCTTTGCTGCGTGCCGTTGCCGTTGGTTGTGCCGCTGAAGGCTCCGTACAGGCTCAGCGCCACATCGGTCTGCGCATGGACCGCGGTTGCGCTGAGCGCGGCGAACGCGCACAGCAGGATGGCCGTATACACCCGTCTCGTGATCCGTCTTGTCGTGACCCGTCTTGTCATGGGATTAAGAACTCCGGTATCGATTCAAAGTTGCGCGTTGCGCACGGAGAGTTGGATGCGGAGATGGCCCGGAGGTCTGTGTGGAGTTGCCGGGAGGGAGCATCAGAGAAGACAAGCCCGTGGAACACAAGCCCGCGCTCAAGCAGAAACTCCGGCGGCAATCTCTCCATGAGCCTGCCGCCGTCAAAGTGCATCCGGGCGCGCCGGGCCCAGCGAGGCCAGGTTTCCCGGTCAGGCCAGTTTATAGATGGAAGTACAGGCCGGCCATCGGTTCCATCGTGTGCGTGTAGACGCCGGTGGAGGGATAAAACGGTGACAGGTCGGGAGCCTTGTAGACGTTATCCCGGAACTGGACGCGTACGCCGAAGTGCGGCAGAACGCCCCAGTCAAGCCCGCCGCCGCCGATGAACGCGGCACGAACGACCGTATTGACC
>JBAUCP010000569.1:0-5929 GCA_049677625.1 Occallatibacter sp.
TCATCGGCCCACGCAATTGGATTCGCATACGCCGCGGCCAGCAAAACACCGCCTAACAGGATCCTCAGCCGCATCCGCATCGTTGCTTCTCCTTCACAACTCTTCATCCAACGTCCTTTCGATCTGCAATCCTCAAGGATTGAGAAAACGCCGCAGCGCCTTTTCGTCCGCATCGCTCAGGTTTGCCCGCACACGCATGTGCATCGCGATTGTGCCCGAAATACGCGGCGAAAATCCCTCCGGCGAATTGTGGCACCGCGAGCAGTTCTGCTCGAAAACCTGCTGCCCTCGGTCAGGGTTGGCCGTGTTTGCCATCTTCTGTGCAGGCGCCTGTTGTTTCGGTTTCGACTCCTGGTTCATCTGCCCCCAAAACGGTAATGCACAAGCCAGCATTGCTCCGAACATCACGGTCATCCGCAATTTCATCGCTGCTCTTTCCTGCAACTGAGTTTGCTCGGATCTTCGTATTTCCCGCGCACGCGTAGAACGCCTGCTCCTTCGAAACAGCGAGGCGCTCTGCTCTTTAGTTGCCATCGCACAAGCCATAACCTATCGTCTTCCTCTGCGCTGCATGTCACGACAGCGTCTGAAGTTTGTCACCGGATTGTCTCTTGTCTGAATAGACCAGGCGCGGCGGTGTTTCATCGCTCAATCTGGCGAGTCGATCGAGAAGCCCGAGCGCATTCGGCGCGCTCGCGCAGCACGAGGAGAACACCGGAAACATCGAGACAATCGAATGACAAATCGGTAACAACTCGCCTTCGTGAACTCCACATACTTCAACCTGGCGCAACAAACTTTGTCTGGGAGCACGATTGAGTCTATGAATACCGCTTCGCTGCAAATCCGCTTCGCATTGCCTGCATGCGTTCTTCTCTTTATGTCGATGTGCGCGTTCGGCCAAACGCCGGGCACGGGTGCTATTGCAGGCAATCTCTACGATCCGGCAAGCAAGACCGTCTCTGGCGCAGAAGTTGTCGCCGTGAGCCAGGCCATGCACATTGCGCGCACGGCCATCTCGACGCAGGAGGGTTCTTTTGAACTGCCGCTGCTTCCGCCTGGAAGCTATATCGTCACAGTGAAAGCGCCGGGATTCACCGCGAGCATATCGGACGCAGTCCGCGTGGCGGCGGGCGAAATCATTACCCTGAATCTATCCCTCACGCTAGCATCCGTAACTCAGAGCGTGCAGGTCAACTCCCGGGCAGAAGAGGCCGATCTCGAAAGCTCCACGCTTGGCGGACTGGTTGATCCGACCACTATCCAGATGCTGCCACTATCGAATCGGAATTACACGCAGATCCTCGGCCTTTCCCCCGGCGTGGTTGTGGACCTTCCCAATGCGACCGCTCTTGGCAACGGTACGGAAAATGTTGCGTCAGATGGCGCGACGCCTCTTTCGAACAATATTCAGTTCAACGGAATCGACGCCAACAATCTTGCTGAAAACTCCGCCGCCAATGCTGAAACCGACGCGGGCACAGCCATTCCCGCGCCTGACACGATTCTGGAGTTTCGCGTGCAAACCGCGAATTTCGACGCCGCCTACGGGCGCGGTTCGGGGGCAAACGTCGACCTCGTGAGCAAGAGTGGGACCAACGACCTGCACGGCAGTGCCTGGGACTTTGTGCGCAACAATCTTTTTAACGCGAATGATTTCTTTTCAAAACTTGACGGGCAGCCGCGCCCGGACCTCAAGCAGAATCAATTCGGCGCGTCGCTGGGCGGTCCCATTCGTCGCGATCACAGTTTCTTCTTTGGCGCGTACCAGGGCCTGACTGCAGTCAATGGACTTGGCGACGAGCAGAATCCTACTCTGCCTCTGCTTACCGCCGACCGCTCCGCAACGACGCTTGGTGCGCAATTCTGCCCCGCGGGGCACCTGGATAACGCGGGCGCTCCCGCGGCGGGCTATCTGACGCAGGCCGGTGGCACGCAGGTGGCGTGCGACGGCTCGAACATCAACCCGGTTGCTCTTGCGATCCTGAACGCCAAGCTGCCAGGCGGAAAGTTTGCTGTGCCCACGCCGCAGGTTGCGCTTGCGGTTACCGGGCCCGACGCATCCGATCAATTTCCTCTTGGACAATCGACCTTCGCAATTCCTGCCCGCTACCGTGAAGACCAGTTCACCATCGACATCGATCAGGTGTTGAGCGCCAAGAACACGGTTTCGGCGCGGATGTTTTATTCGCGCGCTCCCACCACAGAACCGTTTTCGCCCAACGCCGCCAATGTTCCCGGTTGGGGCACAAATCAGTTGGACCGCAACACGATGTTTGTCCTGGCCGACACCCACGTCCTCAACGCCAGCCTGGTCAACATTGCGCGGTTTGGCTATATGCGCTTTGACGGTTCCTCGATCGTGCAAAATCCGCTTACGGCGAGCGCCGTGGGTGAAGGCACGCCGACCGGCGCAACGGCGCCTTCGCTCAGCGCGCCCGGACTCACGGTTGGAGGCTTCACCATCGGGGACGCAGGCACTCCATCCATGTGGCAGGTGACAAACTCATTCATTTGGCAGGACACGGTAGCGCTTGAGCGCGGCAGGCACAACTTGCGCTTTGGAGCTGAAGCAAAACGGCACCAGGTGGATGTAGACTCGCCCATTGAGACCGACGGGCTGCTGCAGATCGCTACATTCGACGACTTTCTTCTCGGCGAGAGCGCGGGTTTTGACCCGGGCCAAAACGGCAGCCCCCTCGGCCTGAGCAACGTGAGCAACAGCATCTCCGGCGGAGGCATCTTTCGCAGAAATCAGCGCTACACGGACATCATGCTCTTTAGCCAGGATGATGTGAAACTAACGCCGAAGCTCACATTGAATGCCGGCCTGCGTTATGAAATCTTCGGCGCGCCCACGGAAACAAACGGACGCCTCGCGAACTTCAACGCCGATATCGCCGCTACAGGCCCGGTGCCCGCCTCCGGAACCTACAACGGCTTCACGCTCCCGTCGAACTTCGCGGGGATGTTGCCCAACGGCGTCATGCGAACCTCATTTCCTGGCCTTTACAGGACTCCACTCGGCGATGTTTCGCCCAGGGTTGGCTTTGCGTGGCAGTTATTTGATCGTCCGCTGGTTGTGCTGCGCGGCGGCTACGGAGTGTATTTCGATCGCCACTCCGGGAATCTCGCGGAGCAGACAGACACGCAGCCGCCTTTCGCCACGCTGCAATTTATCTCCGGCTCGCCGAATGGCGCGGCCACTCTGCAAAGCCCGTTTGTGCCGCTCATACTTCCCAAGTCGAGCTATCCCATCTTCATGCCGCGCACACCGGATTCCACTCCGTTCATTGAAGGAACCAATCCCGGCATGCAGGATGACCGGACGCAGGAATACAACCTCAATGTACAGGCCGCGCTCGGCCGCGGTTACCTTCTTCAAGTCGGTTACGTCGGCACGCAGTCTGCGCATCGTTCGGGCCAGGTCGAGTTCGATCAGGCGCTGCTTGCCAGCCCGCAATCGCCTGTCAACGGAGAGACCGCGAATTCCATTGCCAACGTCAGCGCGCGCATGCCGATCCAGGGCATCAGCCAGGGATCTCTGTTCACCGATTCCGTGTTCGTGGCGAACTACAACGCGCTCCAGGCGGGAATCACGAAGCGCATCACGCATGGCTTCGAACTGCAAGGTAGTTACACCTGGGCAAAGAATCTGGATGAGGTGAATGGAGAAGTTGGCACCGACATCTTCGAGCTGCAACTGCCCACCAATAATCAACTCGATCTTCGTCACTCGTCCTACGGCCCCGCCGGAACAGATCGGGATCAGCGGGCCGTCGTCAACTTTGCCTGGTCCTCACCGAAACTTGCGGCGCTTCCACGCCTGCCGCAGCACCTGATGGAAGACTGGACTTTTTCCGGCGTTGCTGTTGCGCAGACAGGCATTCCGCTCAGTGTCTTCGACAGCAACGCAGGTTCAGTCTACGGTCTTCTCGGCGGTGAGGTCAGAGCCGAGCGTACCGGGAGCAATCCTCTGACGCATGGCTCGATCTATTCGCGCGTGCTCAATGGCTACCTCGATCCGAACGCATTTACGCGCGCGCCGGAAGCGCCGAATGGAACCAGCCTTGCCGATCAGGACTTTGGCAACAGCGGTGTCGGCTTTGTCCGCGGGCCCGGCCAGCACAACTTCGATTTCGCCGCGGAGCGCATCTTCCCCATCAAGGAAGCCGGTAGTTTCCGGCTCCGCGCGGAGCTCTTCAACCTGACCAATACGCCGCAGTTTGGTACTCCCAACACCAATTTGGGATTTACCGATCCGACTCTTCCCAATCCTTCGCCCAGCTCTGCCTTTGGCAAGATCACCGGTACTGTGGCCAATCCGCGCATTGTTCAGTTCGCGGTGAAGTATGTGTTTTAGCTGCATGAAATCATTCGCGCTGGATCCGCACATGCTTTGCGCCGGCGGATCTGGGAAGGCAAAGTGATGTCGACGATTGAAGAGATTGAGTCCGCGTGCAGCTCCGCAAGGCCGGCCAGGCTTCAGCGCCACGCAGTCGAGCCGCCCGATCTCGTACTTGAAAATACCCTCTACCCTTACGGCTTTCCCACCGTAATCCGCACCAACTCGGAGCGCATTCTCGAGCGGTTTCGAGAGCTCTGGGGAGAATTCCGGAAACAGCACGATACTGACCCCATCCAGGTTGATGCGCAACTCGTCGAGAGCAGCTCCATTGAGTGTCCGCCTGAACCCACCTACCGCTTCATGATGCCGCTCATGATGTGCGTCGCCGATCGCGATAATTACAGCATTGTCGATATCGATCGCGGCTGCGCGCGCTTGTCCGTATCCACGGCTGCGCTGCAGCACTGGCCCTATGCGCGGTATTTTCTCTTCGGAACTCCTACCTGTTGCGTCTCCACAAACTTCGCAACACCTATCCACGCTGGATGCGTGGCTCTGCACGGGCGCGGCATCCTGTTGTGCGGAGACTCCGGCGCCGGAAAGTCCACTTTGTCTTACGCATGCGCGCGCGGCGGCTGGACCTATGTGAGTGACGACGCCAGCTATCTTCTCAATGGTGGAACCGAGCGGCTGGTAACCGGGAATTGCCATCAGGTGCGCTTTCGACCCTCAGCCGCCGAGCTGTTTCCTGAGATCAAGGGTCTGGAACTCACGCCGCGGGCTGCCGGAAAACCTTCCATTGAAATGCCTATGCCGACCATGCCGCACATTACCTGCGCTCAAACAGCAAAGGTCGATTACCTCGTCTTTCTCAACCGCCGCAGCGGCGATTCGCCGCAACTGATGCCCTATCGCCGCGATGTAGCCAGGCAATTCATGCGGCAGGTGCTCTTCGGATCGGCAGCAACGCTGGTAGTGCAATACGAAGCCATTGAACGGCTCCTGACGGCGGAGATCTTCGAGCTCCGTTATCGCGACCTCGACTGGGCCGTTGCACGGTTGCGCGTACTTGCGGAAAGCGGAGAGTGATCAATTTGTTGCTCGCGCCCGCCTCGCCCGCTCGAGAGCCAGCCTCCTTCTGGAGAAGTCCTCGCGCCTGGCTTGAAAGCAACAGTCCGGGCCGCGGATACTGGGTCTTTTTCATGGCGGCCTTTTTTTATGACGCCGGATTCTCCGTCTACTTTTTCCTCTTCAATCTTTATCTGTACGACTGCGGGTTCAGCGATCGCGCCATCGGCTGGATCGGCGGAGCTATGACGTTCGGCTCCCTGGTCGGCACTTTGCCTGCCGCGGCGCCGGTGCGAAAACTCGGCCCGCGTCCCGTTCTCATTGCACTCTTCATCTGCGCTCCCCTTGTGAATGCAACACGGGCTCTATGGATGTGGGAGCCCGCGCAGATAGGCCTCGCATTCCTCACCGGCCTGGTCATGTGCGCGTGGGGAGTCTGTTTTCTCCCCGCTATAGCCAGGCTCACCACGGAAGAGACTCGCACTTCGGGTTTCACTCTCATCTTCTCAGTGA
>JBAUCP010000570.1:0-2954 GCA_049677625.1 Occallatibacter sp.
AGCAGCAGTGGGAGTCGCGGAAGGATATGAACTTCACCTTCACCTTCCGCTACCAGCCCAACCTGGTGCTGGCGCCGAGCGTTGCGGTCATAGACCAGTAGGCCCTGAGACGGGCGGAGCCGGCGCATTCTTCGGCGTCGAGAGGTAACCGCTGATCTGGTTCTTGTTGTTGATCGCGTTCACCACGATCTCAAACAGCGCCGGGTCTTTGCCGCTATAGAACTGAAGCGGCTCATTCACGTTGCGGTCCTTCTTCTCGTAGGTCTTGTCGTCGGCGTAGACGTTGAGCGTGAACTTGTTCTTCTTCAGGTCGGTCTTGCGCAGCTCCAGGCTCACCGTTCCCACCGGCTTCTTCTCGCCCTTCGAGAGCGTGAACTCGTAGTAGTTGCGGTCGCCCTTGTGCTCGAGCAGCACCAGCTCATCGTGATTGCGCGCGATCACGCTGTTGGTATTGCTCAAGTCTCCCTTCATCGACTGCAACTGGCTTATGGTGCCGGCCAGGTCGGTCTGGGTTTTGCCCAGGTCAGTCTTCACGCCGCCCACGTCGGTCTTCACGTTCGACAGGTCGCTTGAAACCGCGTTGACCTGCTGGGCCGTCTGCTGCTGTGCGCTCTGCAGCTTCTGGTTGTCGGCCTGCTCGCGGCGGATGATCTCCTGGGCGCGCTCGTCGAGCTGCTTCTGCGTAAGGCCGAGCGATTTGCTCAGCTCGTCGGTGGTCACGCTCAGGCGGGCGTCGGTCTCGCGCAGGTCGGCGGCCAGCTTCAGGTTTTCCTGCTTGGCGTCGGCCAGCTCCGCCTGCTGGGTTGTCAGCCGGCTGCCCAGCGTGGCGCACCAGATAAGGCCGCCGATGGCGGCCAGAATGGCGACGGCCAGCGCTGCCAGCAGCGCGCCGGAATAAGTTCGGGGGGTCTCGTCAACTTCGCTCATTCGCTACCTTTCGTCCTGCGGCGGTCCTTCAGCCGGACCGCACCTGGAGTAACAGCGTAATTCCCAAGGCTTAGACGCCTGCTCTGAGGCAAGATCGCTTCTTTATCCGAGGGAACTTCCAAAAATCCGCCGTGAATTTGCGCATTTAGGGCTCCGCTTCTCAAACACCGGTGATTGTATCCCGGCCGCCTCAAAAGAACCTACAGGATACTGAAGCGGTGGGTAATGGTGGAGAGAAATGCCATTTTGAGCCCGCAGGCAACTTGCTGCCTCCGGCGGGCGTACCGCTTTCCGTGACAAGCATGGAATGGCTCAGTTATAAACATCTTTACTGCACTTTTCGCCCGGGCGAGGCTTTTTGGGCTCCGGACCTGTTTGCCGCAAGCTTAAAACCAGCGCTCAAAAAGAGGGAGATTCGAAGGCTATGTCGACTGCTGTCATTGGGAAAGGCCTGGAAGGCATTGTTGCCGCCAACTCCGGCATCTGCTGGATCGACGGGGAGGCCGGCGTCCTGTCCTACCGCGGGATCGACATTCACGAGCTGGCCGAGCACTCGACCTTCGAGGAGACCACTTTTCTGCTGTGGAACGGCTTTCTGCCCAATCGGTCCGCGCTTGAGGAGTTCACCGCCCAGCTTGCGGCCGCCCGGGAGCTCGATCCGCGCGTCGCGGATATGCTGCGCAGCTTTCCCACCTCGGCCACGCCCATGGAGGTGTTGCGAACTACCGTGTCGGCGTTGAGCTTTTACGACGCCGATGAAAAAGACAACACCCACGACGCGAACGTCCGCAAGGCTTTTCACCTGACCTCGCAGATCGCCATGATCGTAGCCATCTACGACCGTATCCGCAAGGGCAAGGAAATTATTCCACCCGACCGAAAGCTTACCCACGCAGGCAACTTCCTGTGGATGCTCAACGGCGAAAAGCCCTCGGAAACAGCTACCCGCACCCTGGATATCGCACTCATCCTTCACGCCGACCACGAGTTCAACGCTTCCACCTTCGCCGCACGCGTCATCGCCGCCACACTCTCCGACATCCACTCCGCAATTACCGGCGCCATCGGCGCGCTCAAGGGCCCGCTGCACGGCGGCGCCAATGAGGCCGTGATGCGCCTGCTGCTGGCCATCGACAAGGCCGGCGCCGATCCGGTGGAGTATGTGAAGAACATGCTCGCCGCCAGGCAAAAGGTCTCCGGCTTCGGCCACCGCGTCTACAAGACCGAAGACCCGCGCGCCACGCACCTGCGCCGCATGAGCGAGAAGCTCTGCAAAGACGCCGGCCTGCCCAAGTGGTTCGAGATGTCCCGCGCCATCGAGCTCTACATCAACAAGGAAAAGAAGCTCAACGCCAACGTGGACTTTTACTCCGCCTCCACCTACACCACGCTGGGCATCGATATCGATCTCTTTACACCCATCTTCGCCGTCAGCCGCATCGCCGGCTGGGCCGCGCACGTCATCGAGCAGCTCGACGACAACCGGCTCATCCGCCCGCGCGCCGAGTACATCGGGCCGGTGTATCCAACGCCGTGGGTTCCGCTCGACAAGCGCGCTTGAGCTCCGGGGTGGCCCAACCTCTTGCCGGATTTCACCGTCTATTTCGATAGAGGCAGCCGGGCAATGAATGGATCGCTCGCTCTCGCGGCCGTGTTCCTGTGCGTCTGCATGGATGCGTGCTACCACGATGTACGGTTCTATCCCGTAGAAGGCTCTGCGGCTCCCGGAGCTTCCCGATCGGTTCTAAAGGGCAAATACACCGGGCTTATGTCCGGCAAGATGACCGTGACCTTGCCCGACGGGGAGAGATGCAGCGGCGCGTGGAAGACGGTGAAAACGTCGCCTGTCCCAGGGACCGGCCTGACCACGGCCCAGGACATCGCGGCCGTCGGCACGGACGCTGGTATCGTAGCTACCGACGCAAGTCGTGGCCAGAGGATGCCGGTCTGCCAGGGCGGAAACGCCGCTCATCCGCAGCCCCCTTGCGATATGGCATCGGCGTGGCTCTCCGCCTGGGGACGGACAT
>JBAUCP010000571.1:0-7728 GCA_049677625.1 Occallatibacter sp.
CTGCTGGAGCGCGGGCGAAGCCAAGAACACCTACGGCACCGGATGTTTCCTTTTGCAGAACGTAGGCACTGAGTTCGTACGCTCAAAACACAAGCTGATCACGACCCTCGCCGCCAGCGCGCACCAGCGCCTCGAATACGCGCTCGAAGGCAGCATCTTCATCGGCGGAGCGGTGGTGCAGTGGCTGCGCGACAATTTGAAGCTGATCTCGTCGTCGAGCGAGGTGGAGGCATTGGCGGCGAGCGTGCCCGATGCGGGCGGCGTGGTGTTTGTACCGGCGTTCGTGGGCCTGGGCGCGCCGCATTGGGACCCGCATGCAAGCGGCACGCTGATCGGACTGGGACGCGGCACCAGGCCGGGGCACATTGCGCGCGCGGCGCTGGAGTCGATCGCCTTCCAGGTGGCCGACGTGCTGGAAGCGGTGGAGAGCGAGACCGGAACGCCGCTCGAAGCTTTGAGAGTGGATGGCGGCGCTGCAGTGAACAACCTGCTGATGCAGTTCCAGGCCGATGTGCTGGGCGTGCCCGTGGTGAGGCCGCAGGTAACGGAGACGACTGCGCTGGGCGCGGCCTATCTCGCCGGGCTGGCGACAGGATTCTGGGCGGGCCCGGAGGAACTGCGCGCAAAGCGGCATGGCGATGAACGGTTCGCGCCACGGATGGAAGCGCAGGAGCGGAAGGAGCGGCGGGCGCAGTGGGGCAGGGCCGTTGAGCGGTCGAAGCGGTGGAATGGTTGAAAGGCCAGAACCGGTTGCATAAATGTGATTTGAAAGGGCACGGCTTCAGCCGTGCCGTAACAGACACATGCAATCCCGGGCCTTAGCCCCTGCGGAATCTGCGATGCGACCGTTGCCGCGCGGAACGAATCTAAGAAACAACTCGTGTGAGGGTCAGCACGTTGACGGGACAAGCGATGCAACGAGAGGCAATGATGCGGCGGCTGCGCGAGAAGTCTGAGGCGCAGGCTCCCTGGGATATTGCAGTAGTAGGCGGAGGCGCGACGGGCGTAGGCGTGGCCGTTGACGCGGCGGCGCGCGGCCTGAGCGTTGCGCTGGTTGAGGCGCACGACTTTGGCAAAGGCACGAGCAGCCGCAGCACCAAGCTGGTGCATGGCGGCGTGCGTTATCTCGAGCAGGGCAACATTCCGCTGGTGATGTCGGCGCTGAAAGAGCGCGGGCTGCTGCGCCAGAACGCGCCGCACCTGGTGCACGACCTGGCCTTCGTGGTGCCGAATTATTCGTGGTGGGAGGCGCCGTTTTACGGCATCGGGCTCAAGCTCTATGACCTGCTCGCGGGCAAGTACGGTTTTGGCGCGTCCAAACTGCTCAGCAGAGACGAAACGCTGGCGCGCCTGCCTGCACTGGAGCCGGAAGGCCTGGTGGGCGGCGTGGTCTACTACGACGGCCAGTTCGACGACTCGCGCCTGCTCATTCATCTGGCCATGACGGCTGCCGAACACGGCGCGGCGCTGGTGAATTATTGCCCCGCGACCGGCCTGCTCAAGGATGCCGACGGCTACGTGAGCGGCGTAATGGCGCGCGACGAGCAGACCGGCGAGGAGCTGACCATTGCGGCGCGCGTGGTGGTGAACGCGACCGGCGTATTCACTGATTCCATCCGGCGCATGGCCGAGCCGGGCGTGGAACCGATGATGGTGACCAGCCAGGGAATTCATCTGGTCTTCGACCGCTCGTTTTTGAAGGGCGATACGGCGCTGATGGTGCCGCGCACCAGCGATGGCCGCGTGCTGTTTGTGATTCCGTGGCACGGGCACGCCGTAGCCGGCACCACCGACACTCCGGTGGATGCGCCCAGCCTGGAGCCGCGCCCGTTTGAAGAGGAGATCGAGTTTGTGCTGGAGACGGCGGGGCGCTACTTCACGCGTCCGCCCAGCCGCAAGGATGTGCTTGCGGTCTATACGGGGCTGCGCCCGCTGGTGAAGTCGGACAGCAAGGGCGAGGGCAAAACCGCCGCACTCTCGCGCGACCACGTCATTCATGTAGACTCTTCCGGGCTGCTCACCATTACCGGCGGAAAATGGACGACGTACCGGCACATGGCCGAGGACTGCGTGGATCACGCCATCACGCTGGGCCGGCTGCCGGATCTCGATTGCGTCACCAAGAACCTGAAGATCCACGGCTACGCAAAGGAGCCGGTTGGGCTGGGCGCGACTGAGGAGCATTTCGCCGTCTACGGTGCGGATGTGGAAGCGATTGCCGAGTTGGCGCGCGACCCTCGGCTGGCGGCGCGGCTGCATCCGGATTTGCCGTACATCGCGGCCGAGGTGGTGTGGGCTGCGCGCATGGAGATGGCGCAATCGGTGGAAGACGTGCTGGCGCGGCGCACCCGTGCGCTGTTTTTGAACGCCGGCGCGGCGCGCGCCATGGCCGAGCCGGTTGCGCGGCTGCTGGCCGAGGAGCTCAAGCGCGATGAGGAGTGGATAGCGATTCAGGTGGCGCAATTTCATGCGCTCGCCGGGCAGTATCAGGTAGTGTGAATAAAAGCGGAGGGTCCCATGGCCACAAAGTGCACACACGTTGCCGAGCACATGAAAAAAGTTAAGCCGCGCACCAAAGGCTGCGAAGAGTGCCTGAAGAGCGGAGACAGTTGGGTTCATCTGCGCATGTGCCTGGAGTGCGGGAAAGTGGGCTGCTGCGACTCGTCGAAGAACCGGCATGCGCGCGCGCACTTCCATGAGACGGCCCACCCGCTCATTCAATCGGCCGAGCGCGGCGAAGACTGGCGCTGGTGCTACATCGACGAGACATATCTATAAGAAGGGCAAAGGATCAAGTTCTGTTCGAAAAGCATTCTCGCGTTAATATGATCGTGCCGGCGGCGAAGTGCTCCAAGCCCGGACGGCGCCGGACCTCCCGATTCGGGTTAGGGTTCGGCATCGGCCTCTCTGGGGCTACCCCAGGGAATCGTGAATGACTCGGGAATGCAGCGCGTGAGCGGCATTGCGCGGCTACCAAGTATCTTTGCGCGGATCGAGTGGCAGGCAACCGATAAAAATTCAGCCTAGCTCGACCTCGATTTTTTTCGCTTCCGCATCCAGCTTCACAATCTTGAAGCTGCGAATCTGCCCCTCTTGCAGTGGTTCGGGCTTCGCGGCTGGCGCGGTCGCGCTGCCTTTCCAGCGGGCCTGGAGCATCGACGTGAGGCCGGTCAGATCAGCCTTCCCGGCCGGCGCGGCGCTGCCTGTGGAGGCTGCGGCGCCCTTGGGCGCGCGGCCGTGCGCCCGGATGCCTTCGCCCAGCTCGACCGTGATGCTGGTCTCCGTTGCCGCCACCACGCGGCCTGAGACCGCGTCGCCCACCTTGTGTTCGGCGATGTACTCGTCCAGGCCGGTCGGTATGAGCTGCTTCATCGAGAGCTTGATCTGGCGCTTTTCCTGATCGATGGCCAGCACCAGCGCCTGCACCCGCTGGCCCGCGCGCAACACATCGGATGGATGATTGAGCCGCCGTCCCACTGCGATCTCGCTGATGTGCACCAGGCCTTCGACACCTTCCGCAATCTCGACGAACGCGCCAAAGGCCATGAGCTTGGTCACCGGGCCCTCGATCTGCGAACCCACGGGGAACTTGCGCTGCACCTCAAGCCATGGATCGGCGAGCGTCTGCTTGAGGCCGAGCGCGATACGGCCGGCATCGGATTGCGTGGGCGGCTTGACGGAGAGGATGACCGCATCCACGCGGTCGCCCACCTTGAGCAGATCGGAGGGATGACGGACTTTCTTGGCCCACGACATCTCCGAGATGTGGATCATGCCTTCCAGGCCGGGCTCGAGCTCGACGAACGCGCCGAAGTCCGTGAGCCGCGTGACCGCGCCCGAGACGCGCGCGCCGGGTACATAGCGTTCGGTTGCGGTCTCCCACGGTTCGGGCTGCAGTTGCTTGAGGCCGAGCGAGATTTTGCCGGTGTCGGCGTCGACTTTGAGCACGCGCAGGGTGAGCTGCTGGCCCACGGAGAGCACGTCTTCCGGCTTGGTGACGCGCGCGCGCGAGATGTCGCTTACATGCAGCAGCCCGTCGAGCCCACTCACATCGCCGCCGCCGATATTGACGAATGCGCCGTAAGGCATGAGCGTGCGCACAGTGCCGGTGACGGTGTCGCCTTCTTTGAGCGCGGCGCGGTGCTGGGCGAGCAGGCCGCGGGCCTGTTCTTCGAGCACAACGCGGCGGTCGACGACCACATTTTCATCGGCAACGTCGAGCTTGGTGATGCGGCAGGTGATCTCTGTCCCCACCAGCGCTTCGAGCTCGGCTGCGTCGCGCGTGCCGCTGCGGCTGGCGGGCATGAAGGCGCGCACGCCCACGTCGACGGAGAGTCCGCCCTTGACGGCCGCGGTAACGGTGCCCGCAACGGCAACCTTGTCAGCGAATGCGCGTTCCAGCGCAGACCAGTCGCGCGGCAGAGCGACGCGGAAGCGCGAGAGCTCGTAGTAGCCCTCTTCGTTGCGGCCGGTGATGGAGACGGGAAAGGCGTCGCCGGGCTTCACGCCCTCGGCGTTGTTCTCGAATGCCGAGCGCGGCAGAACGCCTTCGATCTTGTAGCCGATGTCGAGAAAGACCTGTTCTGCAGAGAGCGAAACAACAGTGCCTTCGAGCTGCTTTTTGCCTGACTCGTCGCGATGCGAGTGGCTGCGCTCGAAGGCGCGGAGCGTGTCGGCAAAGGATTCAGTGGATTCGGAAACCGGCTGAGCAGCGGGCTCGGAGTCGGAGATGTTTTCGTCGGTCATAGCGGGCACTGATTTATTGTGCCATGGCGGAGCGGAAAGGGCGTCTTCTCCCAGCTTGCCGTGCAATGCGCGGCGAGGATTCGGCGCGCAGGACCGCACCGTTTGTAGACAACGAGCGGGGCCACGCGCGAGAATGGTGCTCGCTTTGAATGGAGCGGGAATGAAGATGCCGGAAATCACGCGGCGGGATTTTGTGCGCCTGGGTGCGGGCGCGGCGCTCACCGGAGCCGCAGCCAAAGCTGCGCTGCTCAATCCGCCGCCGCTCGCCGCGCAGAGCCTGCCCGATGGGCGTAGGATTCGCTTTGCGATTGTGGGAACCGGGATTCGCGGATGCAACCTACTGGAGTCGGCGCGCAAGGTGCCTACGGGCGTGTGCGTGGCCTCGGCGGATCTGTATTCTACGCGGTTGCAGGCGGGGAAAGAGGCCTATGGCGCGGACTTCGACACCACCGGCGACTATCGCAGGCTGCTCGACCGCAAGGATGTGGATGCAATTTTCATCGCGACCTCCGATCATCATCACCGCCGCGTGACGCTCGACGCCGTCGCGGCGGGTAAGGACGTCTACTGCGAAAAGCCGATGTCGCACAGCGTGGAGGATGGCTTTGCGATGCTGGAGGCTGTTGGGGCCAACAAGCGCATCTTTCAGGCGGGCAGCCAGCGGGTGAGCTCGGTTCTTTACGCCAAGGCGCGCGAGATCTTCGCGTCGGGCCGGCTGGGCGAAGTGCACGAGATCGACGCGCAGTGGAACCGCAACTCGCCCGGCGGCGCCTGGGTCTATCCGATTCCCGACGACGCCGGCACGCAGACCATCGACTGGAACGGATTTCTGGTCGACGCACCTCCGCACGACTTCGATCCCCGGCGGTTTTTCCGCTGGCGCTGCTTCAGAGACTACGGATCGGGCCTGGGCGGCGACCTGTTCGTGCACCTGCTGAGCGGCATCCAGGTGATTACCGGCATGAACACGCCGGCCAACCGCGCCTACTCCAGCGGCGGGCTCTACCACTACAAGGATGGGCGCGAGTTCCCGGATTTGCTGGAGACAGTGTACGACTTTCCCTCGGCGAATGGCGGCGTGCAGGTGCATGTGCACTGCAACCAGAACAACGACAATGGCGATGAAGGCCTGGCCTTCTACGGCTCGACGGGAACGATGGTGATGACGGGCAAGACGGTCACGTTTACTCCGCAGGATGTGCGGCCCAAGTTTGAAGGCTACGGATGGGGCGGGATGACCGAGGCGCAGCGCAAAAAGGGAATGGAAGAGTTCAAGGCCGCGCATCCTGACCCGCTTCCGCCGCTGCCTGACTCGGAGAGCTTCTCGCTGCCGCAGGGCTATGACGATACCGCGGTGCACATTGCCAACTTCTTCAACGCGGTGGTTACGCGGGAGCACGTGGTGGAGGACGAGGTCTTCGGCAACCATGCTGCCATCGGCTGCCACCTTGCCAATCAATCCTTCTTTCACCGCTCCATTGCTACGTGGGATGCGGAGTCGAGAACGATCAAGGTTTAAGTGCAGAGATCAGAAGCTGATGAATAGCTGTTCAGGGTGCAAAGGAGCATACGGATGGGCTTTACTTCGCGCAGGACGTTTATGAAGGCCACGGGAGCTTTTGCCGCGGCTTGTGCCGGCGTTGACCGGCTGGCGGCAAAACGGCTTCACATGCCCATCGGGTTGCAGCTTTACAGCGTGCGCGATCAACTGCCCAAGGACTTCGATGGAACGCTGGCGCAGTTGCACGCAGCGGGTTACGCGGTGGTGGAGGCGGCGGGCTTTTACAATCGCACGGCTGCCGATTTTCGCGGCTCGATGGACAAGGCCGGGCTGCGCTGCATCAGCGCGCATTACACGCTCTCGCTGCTCGAAACGCAGCTAGACTCGCTGATGGAATACGCGAATGCAGCGGGTCTGGAGTACATGATCTGTTCCTCGTCGGGCGGAATGCACCGCGACCCCGCCGCCAAAGGACCGGCGACGCTGGACGACTGGCGCTGGATTGCGGGGGAGTTCAACCGCATCGGCGAAAAGATTAAGGCCGCGGGCATGACGTTGGGCGTGCACAACCACACTCCCGAGTTCGCGGTCTTCGATGGCACGATCGTCTACGACGAGCTGCTGCGCCTCACCGATCCCAAGGTGGTGGTCTTCGAGATGGATGCGGGCTGGGTATCGGCGGCAGGACACGATCCGGTGGAGTATCTCAAGAAGGCGCCGGAACGCTTCCCGCTCATGCACGTGAAAGACGTGGCGCCCGGCGCAGACGGCAAGTTCCACTCCGCCGTGCTGGGCCGCGGCAAGATGGACTACAGCCCGATCATGCGCGCCGCCACCGGGCTCAAGCAGTACTTCATCGAGCAGGAAGAGTTCGAGATGGACCCGATGCAGGAGCTGCGCATCGAGGCCGAGTACATGCGCAAGCTCAACGTGTAATCGCTGCGCACGCACGACCGGTCCCTCGCTCGGATTATTCCTCCACAAACGCCTTGAGCTACGCCGGCGCGTCGTCTCTTTGAAGATACGCAGACGGGGTTCCGGCCTCGCCGGAGAGAACAGTCCAGCGCTTTCAGATAGGCTGAAAGTATGAACATATTCGATGAGAAGCGGGTGGAGCTGGAGCAGCACGAGTTCATGATGGGCGTGGAGCGCGGCAGGCTGGCGGTGGCGCTCGATCTGCTGACGGATTCCCTGATCCTGGTGGGCCAGCACGGGGTCTACTGCGCGTCGAGCCGCAACCCCTCGAAGCCGGCCCTCGACCTGCAGGCGGTGCTGACCGGCATGGAGGGCGCGAAGGCGCTGATCCAGTCGGTGATGGAAGAGTTGCGGAAAAGCAGGGAAGAGGGAACAGGGACTAGGGACTAGAAAAAGCAGGGGGCGCTACGATCCGCGGAGGATTTCGCAAGATAGAGCATCTTCTTAAGGCGTCTGATTCTTCACCGTTTCTGCCCGATTCGCAAAATGCGGTATTCTTAGAGAGC
>JBAUCP010000572.1:0-5479 GCA_049677625.1 Occallatibacter sp.
GCCGTACACCGTTACCGAGATTACGAACCTGGCAACCACCGTGGCCGCTCCCAAGGGAACGGCGCTGTGGAAGACAACCTATAACAACCTTGCGCCGCGCGTGGGACTGGCCTACCAGGTACACCGCGCGCCGGGGCAGGAGACGGTGGTGCGCGCCGGCGGCGGCATCTTCTACGACACCGGCACAACCCAGAGCGCGGAGAGCTATTACGGCATCGGAACGACCGGCTTCGCCAGCTATGCCACGGGATTTCCAGCCACGCAGACGCAGGTTCAGGACACGCCGAAACCGAGCGCGGGCGCGCCCTACAATGCCACCATCTATGCTTACGATCCGCACCTGAAGCTACCCTATACGGAGGAGTGGAACCTGGCTCTGGAGCAGGCCTTCGGCGCATCGCAGTCGCTCACGTTGAATTACGTGGGCTCCGCGGGCCGCCGCTTGCTGGTGCAGCGGTTCTACTACCCGGAGGACTTCGGCAACACCGCGTTCTCCGGCGGAAACGGACTCTACATCACCAACAACGCAGCCAACTCGAATTACAACGCGCTGCAGGTGCGCTTCAATCGCAACATGTCCCACGGGCTGCAGGTTCTGGGGGCTTATACGTGGTCTCACGGCATCGACTCAGCCTCATCGAACTTCCTGGTCTACACGCTGGAGCGCGGACCCTCGGACTACGATATCCGCAACAACTTCCAGGCCGCATTGAGCTACGAGGTCGGTGGGCATTACAGCAATCATTATGCGGCTTATGTGCTCAAGCACTGGGCGGTCGACAGCCGCATTTCGGCACGGTCCGGACTGCCCGTCGATGTCACGCAGGAGGTGACCAGCGTAACGAGCTCGGGAACGTCCGTTATTTTTCACCCCAACTACGATCGCAGCCAGCCGCTCTACGTCACCGGCCAGTATCCCGGTGGGCGCGCAATCAACTACAACGCCTTCTCTGCAACCGCGAACGTCGAAGGCAATTCCGGGCGCAATGTGGCTCGCGGCTTCGACGCGGTGCAGACCGACATCACCTTGCGGCGCGACTTCCCGTTCAACGACCGGGTGGGCATGGAGTTCCGCATGGAAGGCTACAACGTATTCAATCATCCCATCTACGGCTCCATTTTCAACTCGCTCTCTGACGGAGCAGCCGAGTTTGGGCAGGCCTACAACACAGAGAACTCGCAGCTCGGAGGGCTGGGATCGCTCTATCAGGTGGGAGGTCCGCGCTCCTTGCAGGCCTCATTGAAAATACATTTCTGAGCACCCTCCCCCGGCCGCAGTGGACGCGGTCGCTCTTGTCGAACTCGAGAGCGCCCGCGTTATGATTGCGCGGCGGGCAAAGCACGCTTCCCACGCCAGTAAGACCGGCGATTGATAACGGGCATATTCTCACAAAAGGGTTTTCGCCATGATTCAGGAGCGAAAGAACCGGTATAGCCCCGCGGCCGCTCGAGCCGCGCTGGCCGCGGGACTGGCGTTCGCATCAATGAGCGCGGCGGGGGGTGTGTCAACGGGTGCGGCGGCGCAGGCAACCGGACAGCCGGCCGCGCAGTCGCCGCTTCCCGATCCCTACCCCAGCACCTACCAGCCCATGCCCAGGGTAGACACGCTCATTGAGCACGCTACCATCCTCGACGGGGCAGGGCATCGGCTGGAGAACGCGAGCCTGCTGCTGCGCGACGGCAAGGTCAGCGCAATAGGAACCAGCCTGGCCGCGCCGCCGGGCGTGAAGGTAATCGATGCGACAGGGCGCTGGGTAACGCCGGGGCTCGTCGATGTGCACTCGCACATTGGAGATTTCCCCACGCCGTTTACGCTCGAAGATGCCAAGCACTCGGATGTGAACGAAGACACCAGCCCCAACACGGCGCAGGTATGGGCGTTGCATTCGATTCGAGTGCAGGACCCGCAGTGGGAGCGGGAACGCGCGGGCGGCGTTACCACGCTACAGATTCTTCCCGGCTCATCGAATCTGTTCGGAGGCCGCGGCGTGGTGGTCAAGAATGTTCCGGCCGTGACGGTGCAGGCGATGGAATACCCAGGAGCCATGCCTTCGCTCAAGATGGCCTGCGGAGAAAATCCCAAGCAGACCTACGGCGACCGCGATCAGTTTCCATCGAGCGAGATGGGCAACGTGGCCGGTGATCGGCAGGCCTGGGCTGACGCTGAGGAGTACATGCGCACCTGGGATGCCTACCAGGCCAGGCACGATCCCTCCTTGCCGCTGCCGCACCGCGACCTGAAGCTCGAGACTCTGGCAGCCGTGCTGCGCGGGCAGATTCTTGTGGTCATGCATTGCTATCGCGCCGACGAGATGGCGGTGATGATGGATGTGGCCAAAGAGTTTCACTATCACATTACGGCCTTTCACCACGCGCTGGAAGCCTACAAGATTGTTCCGCTGCTCAAGCAGAACGATGTGTGCGTGGCGGTGTGGGCAGACTGGTGGGGCTATAAGACGGAGGCCTATGACGGCGTCCCGGCCAATGCCGCGTTTGTTGACGCAGAGGGCGGGTGCGTCCTGCTTCATTCTGATGCCGTGGTCAGCGGCGAGAGGCTCACTCTGGATGCGGCGGTTGCCATGGGCGCCGGACGCCGGGCAGGCGTCGTCATTCCGCCGGAACGGGCGATCGAGTGGCTGACGCTCAATCCGGCAAAGACGCTGCGGCTCGACAGCCAGATTGGCTCGCTTGAGGCTGGCAAACACGCCGATGTTGTGCTCTGGTCGGGCGATCCCTTCAGCGTGTATACGAAAGCAGACCAGGTCTTTCTGGATGGCGCAGTCATCTACGATCGGCACGACAAGGCGCGCCAGGCAGTGACAGACTTCGAACTGGGCCAGCCTGTATTGGAGGATCTGCCATGAGAGCGCTGCGGCGATTGGGGACGGTTGGCCTGCTCGCTTTTGCGGCGATTCTCTTTGCCGCCGCAGCCTGCGCACAAACCTCCGGCCCGGCCGAAGGCCGCATCGCCGTTATTCATGCGAAGGCCTACCTGACGCCCGGAGAGAACGCGATTGACAATGCCACCATTGTGATCGAGGACGGCAAGGTGCGCGCAGCCGGAGCGGGAGTGAGCGTGCCCGTGGGATTTCGCGTGATCGACGCCCAGGGGGCCATCGTGACGCCGGGCCTGATGAACTCCAGCAGCAGGCTGGCTTTGACTGAAACCGAAGTGGCCGACAACACTGACTCGGGCGTAACCAGCGGCCCGTTTGGAGAGGACTTCGACCCCGAGTACGGGCTGAATGCAAACACCACCGTGATTCCGGTGGTCCGTGCCGACGGGCTCACGCGCGCGGCCGTGCTGCCCACCAGCTCTGCGGCTCCGCCGTTCGCGGGCGAGGCTGCCGTGCTGGTCCTGAATGAAGGGGCGCAGATTCTCGACAAGGCTCGGGCCGCGGTGGTTGCGCGCGTAGGCGGAATGCTGTCCGGAAGCTCCGGCGGTTCGCGTGCCGCGCAATGGATGCTGCTGCGCACGGCGCTTGAGGCCGCGCAAAGAAACGGAAAGACGCCCGCCGCCGGCGCAGCGCAGTTGGCGAGCTTTGCGGGTACCACTCCCGACAATCTGGCTGCGCTCAAGCCGGTGCTCGACGGAAAGATTCCTCTGGTGATTGCGGCCTCGCGGGAAAGCGATCTGCGCCAGGCCATTGCTCTCGTTGACGACTACAAGATTCGCGTGGTGCTGGTGGGCGCGGAGGAAGGCTGGCGCGTAGCGCCGCTGCTGGCTGCCCGGCACATTGCCGTTGTGTTGAACCCGTATACTGACAGCCCTTCGACCTTCGACCAGATCGGGTCGCGCCTGGACAACGCAGCGATTCTTGACAAGGCCGGCGTGCAGATCTCTTTCGAAGGCGCATTCGTGCACGTGACCACCAACGCCGGCATGGCAGTGCGCGAAGGCGCGGGAATTGCCGTAGCCAACGGAATGCCCTGGAACCATGCACTGCGCGCGATTACCAGCGGCGCCGCCGAGACCTGGGGAATTGCCGATCACTACGGCACACTGGAGCCGGGTATGGATGCGGACCTGGTCGTCTGGGATGGAGATCCCCTCGAGCCGATGACGAATCCGGTGCTGGTGATGGTGCAGGGAAGGGAAGTCTCTCTCGACAACCGGCAGCGTATGCTGGAGCGCCGCTATGCGCCGGCCCTGATGGACTCGAAGGTTCCGGCTGGATACAGGCATTGAGCGCCAGATCGCAGAATGCGTGAGACGAACAGGATTTGCATAAGTTCGCAAAAACTCGATTGCACGATGCAGCAACAGTGGAGGAAACCGTCGGATGTGGCTTCGACCTTGGCTAGAGCAGTTCTCCAATGCGCGTGCCCTTGCTAGTTTCTTGCAAGGTGGCTTTTTCTTGAGAAAAAAGCCACTCAGCATCCCGCTTTCTGTGTACATCCATTGGAGAACTGCTATAGCGGCAGCATTACTTGCCTCGCTGTGCGCAAGTCAGGCAGTTGCCGGTCAGGCAGTTGCCGCTGTCGATCAGAACGGGAACGGCGCGGCATCTGACAACGATTTCCGGATTCACGAAGAGGGTGACACGCTGCCCTTGAAGCCGACGCGGCTGCTCAAATGGGACGAGCGCGAGGGAACGTGGGTCTCGCTTGATGTCGCGCCGGATGGTAAAACCATCGTCTTTGAACTGCTCGGCGATCTCTACACCATGCCGATTGCGGGCGGCGAAGCCAGGTGCATCGTCTGCGGTCTGCCCTTCGATTCTCAACCGGTGTATTCGCCGGACGGCGCCGAGCTGGCGTTCGTAAGCGACCGCGACGGGAATGAGAATCTCTGGATTTCGAACGCGGACGGCAGCAGCCCGCGGCAGATCTCCACGATGGAGGACAACAGCGTCTTCATCTCGCCGGAGTGGGCGCCTGACGGGAAATCGATCTACATCTCCCGCTACAAGCCCGACATGAACGCCTTTGAGTTGTGGCGCTATAGCGCGAGCGGCGCGGACCACGAACCGCTGGAGCAGGTGACCCAAGCGAAGCGCTCGCCGGACACGCCCAAGGAGTTCCGATCTAACGCGCTCGGGGCAGCCGTATCGCCCGACGGACGCTACCTCTATTACGAAACCAAGACCGGACTGGGCTTCGATGACGATGTGAATTTTCCGCTGTGGCACATCGTGCGCCGCGACCTCAAGACCGGCGAAGAACAGGCATTCATCTCCGCTGAGGGCAGCGCATTCCGGCCGCGCGTGTCGCCTGATGGAAAGCTGCTGACTTATGCAGAGCGTTACCAGGGCAAGACCGCACTGCGCGTGCGCAATCTCGTTACCGATGAGGACCGCCTGCTCGCATACCCCGTCCAGCGCGACGACCAGGAGGGGATTGGATCGCGCGATCTGCTTCCGCGCTATGCATTCACGCCCGACAGCCGGTCGCTGGTGACCAACTACGGCGGAAAGATCTACCGCATCGATGTGGCCACAGGAAAGCAGTCCGAGGTTCCGTTTGTGGCTCATGTAAA
>JBAUCP010000573.1:0-4988 GCA_049677625.1 Occallatibacter sp.
GTGCTGGTCACCGGCCCCACCGGCTCGGGCAAGACGACCACGCTCTACGCAGCATTGAACGAGATCAAGAGCGACGAGGACAAGATCATCACCATCGAAGATCCGGTGGAATACCAGATTCGCGGCATCACGCAGATTCCGGTCAACGAGAAAAAAGGCCTCACCTTCGCGCGCGGCCTGCGCTCCATCCTGCGCCACGACCCCGACAAGATCCTGGTGGGCGAAATCCGCGACCAGGAGACCGCGCAGATCGCCATCAACTCCGCGCTCACCGGCCATCTGGTCTTCACCACCGTCCACGCCAACAACGTGGTCGACGTGCTGGGCCGCTTTCTCAACATGGGCGTCGAGGCCTACAACTTTGTCTCCGCGCTCAACTGCATCCTGGCGCAGCGGCTGGTGCGCACCATCTGCGACTACTGCGCACACACCGTCTACTACACCGACGACCAGCTCGTCATCAGCGGCCTCGACCCCGCCGATTGGCGCGGCTTCGGCTTCCGCGAGGGCGCCGGTTGCATGGAGTGCGGCGGCACCGGCTATCGCGGCCGCACCGCCATCCACGAGCTGCTGGACTTGACCGATCCCATCCGCGAGCTGATCCTCGAAAAGAAGCCCACGTCAGAGATTCGCAAGCTCGCGCAGAAGGAAGGCATGAGCTTTCTGCGCGAGTCCGCGCTCGACCGGGTGCGCCGCGGCCTGACCACGCTCAAGGAGATCAACAAAGTCACGTTCATTGAGGCCTCACGCTAGTGCAATCGATGCTCAACAAGGCAAGAGCCAGTGTGCAACCCGGCGGCCGTCCACCGGCCGCGGTGGAGCTCACGCCGGATGGCGTGCTGGCGGCGGCGTTGCCGGCGGCGGGCCAGCCGCCCGTCTACGCCTTTGCGCCCTTTCCACCCGATACGCTGGTCCCCGGCATTGAGCACCCGAACCTGCGCGCTCCGCAGGCCGTGGCCGACGCCATCCGCTCCGCGCTCGAACAGGTTTCGCCGCGCTCCCGTTCCGTCACTCTGGTCCTGCCCGACACCGCGGTGCGGGTCTTTGTGCTCGACTTCGATTCCCTGCCCGCCAAAGCCGTGGAAGCGATTTCCGTGCTCAGGTTCCGTCTGCGCAAGATGATTCCCTTCGACGTGGAACACGCCGGCGTAAGCTATCAGGTGCTCACGCAAACCAGGACCGAGTGCAAGGTGCTCACCGCCGTCATGCCCGGCAACGTCCTGGCCGAATATGAGGCTGCGGTGCGCGCCGCCGGCTACGACCCCGGCGCCGTGCTGCCCTCCAGCCTGGCCGCGCTGGAGATGACCGACTCGCTCGAAGCGGTGCTGGCCGCCAATCTGAGCGATGCCGCCATCACCACGCTCATCGCCACCGGGCAGGACCTGCTTCTCTATCGCACGCTCGAACTGCCCGGCGACGCCGCCGAGCACGTCGCCGAGATTCGCCGCAGTATCGCCGTAGCCGCCGCCTACTTTGAGGACAAGCTTGGCGGGCCTCCGCGCGCGCTGCACTACGCGGGTAACCGCGACATCCGTGACTTTGCCGGCTGGATCTCAAGCTCCTCCGGCGAGCCCGATCTTCAGGTCGTGGAATTGGCCGAGCGGCCTGAGAGCGGTGCGCTCACCTCCCTGGGGCATGAAAGCATTGCCGCAGTAGCCGGAGCGCTGGCCCTGGGCGGCGCGCGCGGGGGTACGCACTAGATGAGAATCACGCTCAATCTCGCCACCCGCCCGTTCGTCGACCTAGGACCGGCCAAGAAGCGGCTGCGCATCGCCATGGGCGTATTGGCCGGCGTGTCCCTGCTGCTGCTGCTCGGGCTCCATGAGCTGCACCAGAAGGCCGAAGCGGCACGCGCGCGCGAACACTCGCTCGACGGCGCGATCGCACGCATCCAGAGCGAGCGCCAGGGCTACACGGCCCTGATGCAGCGGCCGGAGAACGCCGCCCTGGTCACCCAGGTGGAGATGCTCAACGAGCTCTTCGCGCAAAAGTCCTTCTCCTGGACGCTGGCCATGGAAAATCTTGAAACCGTGCTGCCGGGCGGCGTGCAGGTCACGCAGATTCAGCCGGTGCGCGCCAAGACCGGCCAGATCACGCTACAACTGCGCGTGCTCGGGCCGCACGATCTGGGCATCGAGTTCGTTCGAAACCTCGAGCATTCCAGGCGTTTCCTGCACCCGCGCATCGCGGGCGAAAGCGCGGAGTCGAGCGGCGGCGGCCCCAACCAGCGCCTGGAGCCGGTGAGCGCATCGAACCGTTTCGAGTTCGACCTGCTTGCCGAGTACAACCCGCCATCGCCGGAAGAGCGCGGCGCCAACCGAAAGGGTGAAAAAGCGTCTCCCGCGATGGCGGAAGAATCTGGAAACCCGCCCCCTGGCACGCGCAGGGTTCCGCGCACGGCGCCCGTCTTCAATCAAAGAACAGGCCGCCAGCCGTATACCGGCCCAGCAAATGCATCGCCCCCGCAGCCGGGTTCACCCAACGGAGGTCCGCGATGAACCAGGCTAAGATCTCGCCCTGGCGCGAACGCCTCACCTCGCCGCTCACCTGGCACTATGCGGGCTTTGCCGTGCTGCTCGTGATCACCGTCGTGCTTGCCGTACGCCTCGGCCTGGACTGGGCCGCCCTCGACAGCCACTCCTCTGACGTGCTGGCCGGCAAGCAGATTGAGCTGAAGGCCATGGAGCTCCAGACCGCGCCGCTGCGCGGCCTGGACAAGCGCGTCGAGCAGTCGCGCCAGGCGGTGAACGCGTTTTACTCGAAGCGCATCCCGCCCAACTACTCCACCATCTCCAGCCGCATCGGCGAGCTCGAGGTTGCCTCGGGCGTGCGCCTCACGCGGGTCGAGTACACGCAGGGCGAGCCCGGCAACTACCTCACCAATATCTCCATGGACGCCAGCATCACCGGCGAGTATCCGGCCATCATGCGCTTCATCAACAGCCTGGAGCGCGACCCCATCTTCTTCCTCATCGAAGACATGACCCTGACCGGCCAGCAGGGCGGAACGGCAAGCCTGCGCATGCAGGTTTCCACCTGGCTGCGACCGGCTGACGCGCTGGCCAGCGGACTGCCGTCGACACCGGCGCAGAACACAAAGCCCGCGGCAACACCCGTAGCAACAGTAGTGGCGACGCCCGTCACCAGCCAGGAGGGCGACTAGCCATGGCCCTGCAACTGGGAACCGAGAACAAGCGCCAGGTTTATCTGGTCGCCGTGCTCTTCGCGATCATTGCGGGCACGGGCGGATACGAACTCTACTCCAACTTTGCAGGACCATCCACAACAACCGTTCCTACGCCGGCGCGCACCGCCACGCCGGCGAAAACCACGGCAAAGCCAGCCGCCCAGCCCACGTCCGCCGCACAGGAAGCTGAAGAGCTGACCAACGCCGGCATCGATCCCACCCTGCACTTCGACCTGCTTGCGCAGAGTGAAGACGTGGACTACGAAGGCACGGGCCGCAACATCTTTTCGGCCAGCTCGGCGCCGGTGGTTTCCATTCCAACGCCGGTCAAGGGTCCGCGTCCCGGCGCGCCGGCGGTCAGTCTGCCGCCTGGGCCGCCTCCGGCGCCCAAGCCGCCGGCCATCGACCTCAAATACTTCGGCTACAGCGAGACAAAGGACAAATCCATCCGCGCCTTCTTCGTCCATGGAGACGACATCTTCATTGCCACAGCAGGCCAGATCGTCGATCACCGCTACAAGGTGGAAGACATCAAACCGGGCAGCGTGCGGGTGACCGACATGGGCTATAACAACACCCAGACCCTCACTCTGACGGCGTTTTAGCGCAGGCTCAATCGTGCAGAATCCGCATCCAGCCCGGCGCCGTCCCAAACCCTCTGAGGAGGGTTACCTGCTGCTCGCCGTCATGTTCCTGCTGTTTCTGCTCGCGCTCTCCATTACGGTGGCCGCGCCCCGGCTCGCCAGGTCCATCCAGCGCGACCGCGACGTGGAGACCAAGGAACGCGGCAAGCAGTACATCCGCGGCGTGCAGCTTTACTACCGCAAATTCCACGCCTATCCACCGTCCGTGGATGCGCTGGTCAAGACCAACGAGATCCGCTTCCTGCGCAAGAAGTACCTCGACCCCGTCACCGGCAAAGACGACTGGAAGCCGATCATGTTCGGCCAGAACAAGGTGCCCATCGCCATGGGATTCTTCGGCCAGCCTCTGGCAGCGGGCAGCTCGCTGGCAGGCATCGGCCCCAGCGGAGGCAACGGCTTGAACGGCGCGAATGGCGCCAACGGCGCTGCGCCGGGCGGCCTGTTCAACTCCCCTGGAGGAGGAACCGGCAACTCTGTCTTCGGTTCACCCAGCGCCAGCAGCAGTGCAACGACAGATTCGGGCTCAACGGACAATTCAACGGGTGGCGCCACGAGCGGCACTCCCGGCGCCTCCGGCAGCGGAACAAGCTCTACCGGCGGCACGGATTCAAACGGCAACCCAATCTCCGGAGCAGGCGGCACAGGAACCGCTGGCCAGACCGGGCAGACGTTTGGCGGCGCAGGCATCATCGGCTTCGAGCCGGGCAGCTCGAAGCAGTCCATCCTGATCTGGAAGAAGAAAGACCACTACAGCGAGTGGGAGTTCACCTACGACCCGATCATGGATATGAAAACGGTGAGCGGCGGAAATGCCGGCATGATCGGCCAGCCCGCGAGCGGCATGTCCAACCCGGTCGGCGGCCCCGGCGCTACGACGACCGGCCCAGGGACCGGACTCGGCCCCAGCCAGCCCACTACGCCCGATACAACGTCCTCGCCTCAACAATAGCTGCCGTCAGAAACACAAAGGCCCGTCACCACACGGTGACGGGCCTTTCGATTCCTTGATTGATTCGCGCTTACACGTTAAATGAGGAGCCGCATCCGCAGGTCGACTTCACCTGAGGATTCTCGAACTTGAAGCCGGCGGCTTCGAGCGTCTCGACATAGTCCACGATGCAGCCGTTCAGGTACATCAGTGAAGTGGCGTCAACAAA
>JBAUCP010000574.1:0-12989 GCA_049677625.1 Occallatibacter sp.
ACCGTAGAGCTTGAAGAGCAGGACGATGAACGCGCCGAAGAGCCCCATGGTCATGGGGCCGCGGAGAATCTCGTTGCGGCCGATGAACAGGAACATCGCAATCGCGATTGCGCCGATGGTATCCATCAACGGTGAACTGATGGACTGAATGCGCACGCTGCGCAGATTGGCGCGGAACAGGCGTCGCGCGGCCGTCTTGAAACGCAGAATCTCCCACAGCTCCGTGTTGAAGGCTTTCACGATGCGATTGCCGGTCACGGTCTCATGCAGAATATTCTGAATCTCGGCGAGCTTGTCCTGGCCAGTGCGCGTGCGGGTCCGCACTTCCCTGCCGATTTTGCGCGCGGATGTGACCACTACCGGAATGAACAGGAGCAGCGCCCAACTGAGATTTCCGCCCAGACGGACGATGAAGGCGAGTCCGACGACGAAGGTGAAAAACTGTTGCAGGAACTCACCGATCACCGAGCTGACAGCGTTTTGCACCTTGTCTACATCGTTGATGAGCGTGGAGAGGATGCTGCCGGTGGGATGCTTGTGAAAGAAGCTCGAAGACCGGCGCAGCGTGGCTTCGTAAAGGTGGTTGCGCAGATCGGTAATCAGGCCGAATCCCGCGTAGTTGACCAGGTAGGTGCCGAGGTAATCGCACAGACCCTTGGCCAACGTGGACGTCACCAGCGCAAACGCCACTACGGTCCAGGCGTTATGGATGTGCAGGAAATGTGGAATGAGTTGTCTGAGATCGAAATGCCATCGGCTGTTGGTGAGACCCAGAAGAATTGGGCCTTCCGGCGCATCGGGCCGCAGCACCTGGTCGAAGATGGGCTGCAGCAGAAGCACGCGGAAGGTGTCCAGCACGCCCACGGCCGCCAGCAGCAGCACGCCCGGTATCCACTGCAGGGTGTAGGGCAGCCCGTAGCGCAACAGGCGCAGAACGCTCTTCATGCCTGCGGACCCGCCTGGCAAATGCGGGGGCCGGAGCCCGGCCGCGGATTGGTGCGAGAGTCCATCCCAGTATTGTATCCGGGGGACTCGGGGCACGGTCTCTGCGAGGGGAGTCAACCCCGCGCGCAGGCCGCGCAAGGCCAGCGGAATCAACCCCGGCCGTTCATCGCTGCGTTGCTATGATAACTGGGTGATGAGCGCGGGCAGAGACATGGGACACAATGTGCGGACGGTCTTCCTTGACCGCGATGGCGTGCTGAACGAAAAAGCGCCGGAGGGTGAATATGTCTGGCGCTGGCAGGACTTTCGCATCCTGGACGGCGTGCCTGAGGCCATCGCCAAGCTCAACCGCGCCGGCATCCTCGCAATTGTGGTCACCAACCAGCGCGGCGTTGCCCAGGGCCGCTACACAATGGCTGACGTGGCCGCGCTGCACGCCGGATTTCAGAAGCGGCTCGCCGAGCAGGGCGCGCGCATCGATGCGTTCTACGTTTGTCCGCACGACTACGGAGAATGCAACTGCCGCAAGCCGCTGCCGGGATTATTCGAGCAGGCCGCGGCCGAGTTCCCTGAGATTGATGCGCAGACGAGCGTGATGATCGGCGACTCACCTGTCGATATGCAATTCGGCCAGCGCCTGGGAATGCGGACGATTTTGATTCAGGACGGCGTGAAGGGCAGTGAGTTGGAGAGTGCGGCAGCGGACATGCGCTGCGGCTCGCTGCGCCAAGCCGTTGAAATGCTGCTCGAAACCGGCTCGTGAACCAAGCCGGAGAAGCGGTACGAATCCTAAGCCGTGAAAAAAAAGAAGAGTGGGAACCACCGGGATGGTTCCCACTCTTGGCTATGAAACTTATGGGCACAACCCGGCATTGCCGGCGTTGTAGATGGCCTGCACCTGACCCGCGGTAAGCGCAGCGTTGTAGATCTGCACCTCGTCGATCAGGCCGTTAAAGGCGCGGTTCTCATTGACCTCCTGCCCGATGGCGAACCAATCGCTGCTCGGGTACGAGATGGTGCCGGTCCACTGAGCGTTGGGTGTGCCTGTGGGTTGAAGAACCCCGTTGAAGTAGATTTGGCCGGCGTTGTTCGCCGTGCGAGTGGCTGTCACCAGCACCCATTGGTTAAGCGGTATCTGGGTCATGGTCTCTGTATCGTGCCAGGCCGACCCGTCACCGATCTGGAAGTCGATGTGGCCGGGAGGCGTGCCGGTCACGTCTTCGTTGGTGCCGCCATCCAGGAAGATGGTTGCGCCGCCAAAATTGCCGTCGCTCTGGCTTCCTGCTATGAACCCATAGGAGCCCCCCCCGTTATTGACCGGCAAAGCCGGGGCGTAGATCCAGGCCGACAGGGTGATGGCGCTCTGGATCTGCAGGTTGGTTGGGACCGGCTGGCCGATCAACACATACTCGTTGCTGCCGTTCAAGCTGAAGGCATCGTCGACCTCGCCGAGCCCGTACCCGGCGCCATTCTTGAGCGTTCCGTTGTTGCCTCCAATTATGTCGTTCGGGTTATCGTTCCCAGGCCACCAGGAGACCAGACCGGAGGGAGGCGCGAGGCACGCGTTCGCCGGAGTAATGGTGGCCGAGCAGGATGCATTAGTGCCGCTGTACTGGCCGGTGCAGCTCCAGCTCAGCGTACCGTTGTTCGTCAGCCCGGAGACCGTTCCCGTGGAGCAGAGATTGGTTGTTGGCGGTGAGGCGAACGTGCCTCCGTTGGCCGAGCCGCAGACGCCGTTGACCGCGGCGGCCGTGCCGGTGGTGAAGGTGGCAAGTATCCCGTAGTTGGTGGTCGAGTTGTTTCCGGCGATATCCGTGAGCCACCAGGGATTGGGGTAGTAGTAAATGTCGTAGATCGTCGAGTCGGCAAGCGGCGCCGTCGGCGTGATAGTGATCGTCTTGTAATCCGCCGAGATGCTGACGGTGGCCGGAACCACGGTCTGCGTATTGTGGGTGCGCAGATAAACCTCGTTGCTGTTGACGAGGACCGGGTCCATGGCCTCGCTGAAGGTCACCGTGGCCGACGTGGGAACACCTGCCAGCGGTGTAGCGCTGCTCGCCGGAACCGTGGCTGTGACAGAAGCGTTGGTAAAGTCGAAGCTCGATCCGGTAGTAAAGGTGCTGGTGGCCGGGATGATCGGATTGCCGGCAAGATCGGTCACGCCGGCCACGCTATAGGTGTAGGAGGTGTTGGGCGACAGTGCATACGGCAGTTGCACCGACGCGATGTAGTTTCCATCCTCCGCATAGACGGCGATCGGAATCGGGCTTCCGCCTTGCGGAGTGAGCGTGATATTGGCCAGCGACTCGGTGGCTACCGGCTCGCTGAAGAGCAGATTGAGGCTGGTGCCGTTCCACGGACCCTCACTCGTATTCACCGGCACATTGGTCATGCCGTTGGGCGGGTTGGCATAGACAAGAGTCGGTCCGGTGGTGTTTGGTCCGGCTCCCGTATAGAAGTAGGAGCTGGCGTTGCTCTGTGCGTTGCCGGTCAGGTCGATGGCGTTCCCGCATTCGTAGTAGTACTCGGCGTTCGTGAATAGAGGCGACACAGGCGTCATGGTCACCGACATCATGTCCGGGGCGATGTTGTAGGTCACCGGAACAACCGCGTCGGTGACGTAGCTGTAGAGATAGGTGCCGCCCGGCGTGATGCTGCTCGGATCCATCGGCTCCGAGTAGAGGCAGGTGAAGGATGCGTTGGTGGCGATTCCGGAGGTATTGCCGCCGAAGTCGAGCGTGGCGGTCGGTTGGGTGTAGTCAGGCTGCGCCGCGGTGGTGAACTGCACTGTGGGCTCGCTGAATTCGTTGCCCGCGTAGTCGAGGATGTTGCTGACCGCGACCTGAATCTGGCTCGACTGCGGCAGCGGGTTGAGCGGGTAGAAGTTGGCGCCCACCAGATTTGTGCTGCTGTAGTTGTAGGTCCACGAGCCGGGGATCGGGTTGCCGCCGGTGGTGACCGGGACGTTGGTCGAGTTCACCGTGGTGCGGTCGGCCGGCTTGGAGAACTGCAGGCGGATGTAGGCGTTGGTGCCCACATTCTGCGAGCCGTTCGGCGGACCCACGGTGACGGCGCCGGATGTGATGTCCGTTGTGGGGCCGGTGGTGAAGTAGGTGAGGTAGCAGGAGCTTTGAGCGGCAACGCCGTTGGTTCCCAACACCGAGGCGCTGGCGCAGAAGCCGTATTGCGTGGACGCGGCAAAGGGCGAGGTCGGAGCGATCCGCACAACGGTGGGCGAAATCAGCGAGACCGTATATACGATCGCAGGTCCGGTCTCCTGGAAGAAGTTGGCGTTCGTCACTGTCGAAGCATTGATCGGCTGGCTGTACTGGATGTCTACCTCAGTGTTGGTGGGCACACCCGTTGCGTTGCAGCATTCCGGACTCACGGCGACAATGGTTGGCTCAGCTGTGGTTGGATTGACGGTGGCCGCAGTGTAGAAGTAGCTGCTGTCGCTGTTGAGGGCGTTGCCGTAGACATCGCTTGCGCCGGAGAAGAACCACTGCACGGTGGCGCCGCTGGGGAACGCGACGGTAGGCGTGTACTGGATCTGGTAGCCGCTGGCGTCAGCCTGCACGGTTCCCGCGTAGACCTGACCGTTGACAGCGACGGTGAGGCTTGCGGCCACCGTGGCCGGATTGACCTGGCGGTTGAGATAGAGGGTCAGCAGCGTGTTGGTGGCCACGCCGGATGCATTTGTGCCCGGAGCGGTGCTGCTCACGCCGCCGTTGCCGGTGGTGGGATCGGCTTCCGTCGAGAAGCTGCTGGTAAACGTTGTGGCCAGTGTGTTGCCGGCCATATCGCTGATTCCGCCCGCCGGGAAGGCCATCGTGTAAGTTGTGCCGTTGTTGAGCGAGCCCACGTCGAAGGTCAGCGTGCGGTTGTCCGCGGACAGACTGTAGCTGCCCGCGTCCTGAAGGTCTTGGCCAGAGTACAACTGCGAGTTATAACTGTTGGCGCTGCCCGACAGGATGGAGTTGTTGAAGGTGACGGCGACAGCCTGGTCGCGGCCCACATTGGTGGCGCCATCGGCCGGAGTGACGGAGATCACCTGCAGCGGAATCGGAGCTTCCGTCGCAGTGCTGACTGTGAAGTAGACAATTTGGTCGCCGTAGCAGCTTCCATTCAGGAACACGTCGCCCGCCACGTCCGTGGGACCGCCGCACTCACCCATGTAGATGGTTGCGCCGGCCGGGTACGGGCTGAGCGGAGTGAATGTAACGCTGGCGCCATTCACCGCGTAGGTGCCGGCGATGGCATTGGCGCTGTTCCAACTGTTCATTACCTTCAGCGTGGCGCTGTTCACTGTGGCCGGGTCCAGAATCTGGCTGAAGGTGATGATGATCGGCTGCGTATTCGACGCGTTGGTCGATCCGTTGGAGATGTTGGTGCTGGCAACGGTCAGCCCGCCTGTGGCCGCGAGCGTGCCGGTGGTGAAGGTGCTGCCGTACGGCACGACGGTGTTGCCGTTGGCGTCAGTAAAGCCGTTCACCTGGATCGTGTAGGTAATGCCTGCCGCCAGGTTCGCGGATGGCACAAAGGTGAGCGTCTGGTTGTTGGTCATGCTCACGGTTCCTGCCACTGGCGTAGAGCCGTTCAGCAACTGGATCGAGTTCTGGCTCCAACTGGTCGGATCCATGGGCACGCTCAGCGTGGCCGTTACCTGCGCATTCAGCGGGATGCCGGTGGTGCTGGGCAGCGGCGTGACGGTGACGGTGGGGCCAGTCGTATCCGCGCCGCCGTTGGTGTAGAAGTAGACGTTGACTCCGTTGCCGTTGTTGCCGTCCTGGTCCTGGAAGCCGCAGCAGGCCTGGAAGTAGTAGTAGGTGTTGGGCAGCAGCGCGATCTGCGGCGTCATGGTCACTTCAAGGCCGCTGGTCGACGGGGTGACGGTAAGCGGGATGAACTGGCCCGTGTCGTAGAGATACATCCTGAATGTGCTGTTGCTGACCGTGATCGGGTTGAGCGGCTTGTTGAAGATCATCTTCAGAGTCACGTTGGTTCCGACCGTGGTGCCGCTGACCGGATCGGAGGTGGTCATCGAAGCCGCGCTGATGTCATAGCTCGCGCCGGTGGTAAAGCTGTTGTTGACGGGTGCAACCGGGTTGCCCGCCGGGTCCATGACGCCGGTAATGGTCATGGTGTAGGGGATGCCGGGCAACAGCGGAGTTGCCGGCACGAGTTGCAGAATCGTGTTGCCCGCGCTCAGTACCGGCGTAGTGGGAACCGTGCCGCCGCCGTTCGACAGCGTCACGCCGGAGATGGTGTTGGGATCGATGGGCGCGCTGAACTGCGCTTCGATGATTGCATTGGTGCCCAGGCCGGTCTTGCCGCCGATCGGGTTGAAGTTGATGACCGTGGGAGCCACGGTGGCGGAGTTGAAGTCGGCGTAGAAGGTGGGGACGAATCCGCTCATCGTATTTCCAGCGAGATCGGTTCCGCTTTCTACCACCAGTTCATACTCGCGGCCTGCGGACAGCGGCGTTATAGGAGTGAGGTACGCCGTTGCCTGATCGGCATTCCAGGAGAGCGTGGTGGGGATGCAGGTGCCCTGCAGGTAGTCGTAGAGGTAGAAGTTGCCGCAGGAGACGCCGGGCTGGTCGGTGGAAAAGCTGGTAATGTCCATCGACTCGCTGAACTGAATCGTGATCATCGAGTTGGTGGGAATGCTTTCGTTGGAGCTCACGCTGCTCCAGACCACGGAGGGCGATGTGAAGTCGGGTCCCGGACCGGTCTGGAAGCTGGAGCCGAAGGTCACCGGATGGCCAACCCGGTCAGTGACTCCGTTAATGCTCATGGTGAGCGTGGCGCCCGCCGGGAGCGGCGCGTTGGGCACGAACTGGACGCGCGTGTCGGCGGAGTTGAAGGTGTAGCTGCCGGCCAGCGGCGTGCTTCCGTTCAGCACCTGGAAGGTGCTGCTGTTGACGCTGACCTGGTCGATAGCCTTGTTGAAGACCACGCCCGGAGAATCGTTGACGCCCACGTTGGTGGCGCCGCTGAAGGGCACTGCACTGACCACTGTGGGCAGCGTCGTGTCGGAGGTTGTGCCGGTGTACACATACCAGTAAGTTGAAGTGGCAGGCACGCTGGTCGTGCTCTGCAGACCGGTTCCGATCTCCACGTAGATGTAATGGTTGACCGGCAGAGCGCTCGTCGGCACCATCAGAATCTCGTTAGGCTCCGGCTGCGAGTAGGTGACCGCCGGATGCAGTCCGGTGGTGCTGTCGTACAGATAAATGTTGGTCGGCGTAATCGTGCTCGGATTGATCGGAGTGTTGAACTGGGTATCGAAGATCGTGTTGAGCGGCGCGGGGTTCGTGCCATTCGGCGGAGATGTGGTCTGGACCGCCGGGACCAGCGCGGCGGTGCTGGCGGCCACGTAGAAGTAGCCGGAGGCGGCGTTGATCTGGGTGTTGTAGGTCGACTCCATCAGCGATGTATTTGTCCACCACTGGATGAGCGCGCCTGCCGTCCATGGCACGCTGGGCGTGAACTCGAGCGTGTATCCGTTGTCGAGCACCTGCACCTCGCCCGGAACAAGTACGTTATTCTGCGCCACCTGGATGCCGCCCGTGGCCGTGGCCGCGTTAATAGGCAGATTGCTGTAGAGCACGATCGGCAGGCTGGCGTTGACGCCGCTGGCGCCGTTGCCTGGCCTGAAGGTGGTGATCGTTCCGTTGGTGTTCGAGTCGTACTGGCTGGTGGTGAACTGGCTGGTGAAGCTCTCGAGCGCGTTGCCCTGCCAATCCTGGATGTTGCTGTTGAGTATCGCGGTCAGGATCGTGCTGGACGGCAGCGCATAGCAATTGAACGACAGGGTTGCGTCGTCCTGCGAGTGCGAGTAACTGGTGCACCACGGGCTCTGGCCGTCGCCCTGGAACAGTGCAAAGTCGCTGTTGGCGCTGTTCTGGTTGATCGTGCCCAGATTGATGGAGCGGTTGAATGTGGCCGTCACAGGCGCGCGCAGGCCCACGTTGGTCGCGTTGGCCGCCGGCGTGAAGGCCATTACCTGCAGCGGATTGGGCGGAGCCGTGGCTGTGCTGCCGGTGGTGAAGCTCATCAACGACGTGTAGCAGCCGCCGGCCGAGTCGCCGGCCAGGTCGAGCGGACCGTTGCAGGTGCCCACGTAAATCTGCGTGTTGACCGGGAACGGGCTGGCCGGCGTAAAGACGACCTGGTTGCCTGCGACCGCGTAGGTGCCCGTGATCTCCTGGTTGCTGTTGTAGCCGATCATCACCGGCAGCGTGGTCGCGTTCACCGTAGCCGGATCGATCGGGTTGTTGAAGTTCATGGTGATGGTGGTGTTGGTGGCAACGCCGGTAGCGGCGTTGCTGGGGGTCGCGCTGGACAGTTTGAGTCCACCGGTGAGGCTGGCGCCGCAGGTCTGGATGACGGCCTGCAGACGGAGACCTTCATAGTTGTTGTCGTTCGAACCCCATGCGAGCGAGAGCGTATTTGAGCCGCTCACCAGGAAAGCCGAAACTGGGAAGTTGATGGGCGTGAGGCTGTCGAGAACACCGGGATTGGACATGATTGCCTGTCCATTGATCCCGAGCACTCCATTGTCGTTAATTGCCATGGCGCCCACCAGGCAAAGATTCGCGGGCACGCTGCCGGATATCGTGAAGGTCGTCGAATAGACGCCGTAGGTATTGCCGGTGGTGCTCTCCGGGTTGATGTTGATCCAGTCGGAGCTGGGTCCGTTGGCTTGCCAGCCGCCGTAGAAGCCGGTATCTCCCTGACCCACGACCAAGAGCGGCTGCGCCGGGCCAGTGGCAGGCGGCGTCGTCGAGGCGCTGGCAGAGAAGAGGCCAATCGCGCTGGCGGATGTCGGCACCACGGTCCAGTTCGCATCGGCTGCGCCGTTGGTAGTAATCAGTTGGCCGGAGGCGTTAAAGCCGGTGGAGACGTTGATCTCCTCTGCCGAGTTCGAGGTGGTGAAGGTGCTGATAAAGGCTACGCCGGAGTTGCCTACCAGGTCGTTGTAGCCGCTCACCTGCACGGTGTATACGGTGGCGGGCTGCAGTGGGACAGTGGGCACAAAGGTGAGAGTGGCCAGATCGCTGGCCAGGGTTGCAGTGCCGGCGATTGCCGAACCGCCCGAAGGCGTGATCGTGATGACGTTCGTGTTGGACGGGTTGATGGCCGAGCTGAAGCGGACCAGGATCTGGGCGTTCAGCGGCACGCTCGTTGCAGCGTTGGCAGGCGAGACGAGGCTTACCAAAGGCGCAGTCAGATCTTCGCCGCTGCCGGTGGTGAAGTAGGAGTTGAGTCCGTTCAGTGTGTTGCCGTCTACGTCATAGGAGCCGCCGGACTGATGCAGGTAGTAGTAGGTGTCAGGCAGCAGCGGAATCGTCGGCACAAAGGTGGCGCTGAGCCCGTTCGGCGCTATGGTCACCGTTCCGCCAACGTACTTGCCGCTGTCGGCGTTGTAGAGCAGCAGCGTTCCGGTGTTGATGTCGATCGGGTTGATCTGCTTGGAGAAGGTGACGGTGGGCGCGAAGTTGGTGCCCACGTTGGTCTGGCCGCTGAAGTTGGTGCTTGAGTTGTTGGTCGTGGTGTCAGGGCCGCTGCCGGTGGTGAAGGTAAATGAGCCCGGAGTGAGCGCATTGCCGGCCGTGTCGGTCACGGTGTTCGACCAGGCCACGGAATACGTGGTTCCGGCCGTATAGGCTACCGTCGGCGTGAAGGTGACGATGGTTCCCGGACCCCACGAACAGCAGTTGATGGGCGCATTCCAGCTATAGGTTCCCGCAACCGGATTGCCGCCTGTGGACACGGTAATGCCGGCCTGCGTGGACTGATCCATCGGCACGGTGAACTCGAGCTCGACGGGCACATTGGTGCCTACCGTGCTCGACGCCGGCGGATTGACCGCAATCACCGTGGGCGCGGTGGTATTCGCCGCCGCATTGGTGTAGAGATCCGTCGTGTACTGGTTGAAGGTGTTGCCGGTTGCATCCTTGATGCTGTTGGTCATCTGCAGGTAGTAAGTGGAGTTGACCGCCAGCAGGCTGGATGGCGTAAAGGTCATTACGCGTCCAGTGGGATCGACAGTGACCGTGCCGGTGACCGGGATATTGCCCTGGCCCGGATTGCTGGTGAGGTAGAGCAGTACCGTACTGGTGGTAATGGTGGTGCGGTTCATCGGCTGGCTGAAGACCGCGATGATGCTGCTGTTGAGCGGCATGCCGCCGGCGTTCGAGCCCGGACTGAGCGAGAGCAGCGAAGGCGCAGGAATGGTGGCTGCCTGGATGGTGAAGCCGCCGGGCACGTTCTCCACTTCGGGGCCGGTAGTAGTGATCACGTCCACGGGACCGAGCGTTGCGCCCGCGGAGATGACCAGTTGCGCGGTCAGGTTGGTGGCGTTGTTCACAACCACTGGTCCTGAGACGCCGTCCGCAGCTCCACCCACGCTGATACCGGGGCCGAAGCTGGCTGTCGTGGTGCCGTTCACCCAGTTGGTGTACTGGCCGATAATCGTCACCGACACGCTGTTGCCCGGCGTGCCGATGTTCGGATTGATCTGCGTAATGACCGGCGTTCCCGCGGTTACCGCAAAGGCGTCGTTGAGCGTGAGGGTCTGGCCGCTGGTGGAGACCGAGACGTAGGTGTTGGTTACCGACGCATTCGAGGGAATGGTCACATTGGCCGTCAACTGCGTGGTCGAGTTCACAGTCACGAAGTTGGTCGTGATTCCGTCGCCCATCGTCACCGACGAGAAGCCCTGCTGGAAGGTCGTAAAGACGCCGTTGATGACCACATTGACCGTCTGGCCGGCCTGGCCTGTTGTGGGCGAGATCGTGGTAAGGGCCGGAACGCCGGCGAGCACCGAGAATCCGCCGGTGATGCTGGCCACCTGGCCTCCGGTGGTCACGGTCACATTGCGCGAGCCGAGCGTGGCCGTGGTGCTGATGGTGATGTTGGCCACCGCGGTGGTGGAGTTGGATACCGTGGTCGAGTTGACCGTAATGCCCGAGCCGAAGTTCGCCACACTGGTTCCGTTCACAAAGCTCGTGAACAGGCCGGTAAGGGTCACGTTCAGGTTGGTCGCGCCCTGGTCGCCGGTGGGCGGACTGACAACCGAGAGCACTGGCGCGCCGTTGGTTACCGTAAAGCCGCCCAGGATGGTGGCAACTTCGCCGCCCGTCGTCAGGCTCACGTTATAAGCGCCCAGCGTGGTCGAGTTTGGAATGGAGACGGTGACGTTGGCGTGCAGTAGGTCAATCACGCTCACTCCAGTGACAGAAATGCCGCCGCCGAAGCTCGCCGTGGTAGTTCCGTTCGAGAAGTGCGTCTGGCTGCCGGTGACCAGCACGGTTACAGACTGGCCCTGTCCGCCGGTGTTCGGGCTCAGTCCAGCGATCGCCGCCGGCCCGGCCGTTACCTGGAAGAGCGACGGGCTGGAGACGACCTGCGTGCCGGTGGTGACAGTGACGGTGCGATAACCGAGCGGGTCGGTGGGCTGCACAGTCACGTTGGCTGTGAGCGAAGTGGTGCTGTTGAATGTAACCGAGTTGACCGTCACGTCCGAGCCGACAGTCACCGTGCTGCTGGCGCTGAAGCTCGTGTAGATGCCGGTAATCGTGATGTTCTGCGTCTGGCCCTGCGGCAGGCTGGCCGGATTGACGAAGACCAGCTCGGGCTGCGTCTGGGTAATGGTGAAGACATTGACGCCGGTGGCAACTTCGCCCACAGTCGTCGCGGTCACCGACACCTGTCCCGGGGTCACATTGGTGTCGACGGTGATGTTGGCGGTGATCGACGTGGCCGAGTTCACCGTAAAGCTGTTCACCAGCACGCCGGGGAAGTTGAGCGTGGTGACGCCCTGCTGCCAGTGGGTGTTGATGCCGGTAATCTGCACCGCAGGCAGATTGACTCCCTGGCCGCCGGTGTTGGGCGAGACGCTATTTACCACCGCAGGTCCGGGGCTCACGTAGACGGCGTTATTGATAGTCAGAACCTGCGTGCCGGTGGTCACGGTCAGGTTGCGATAGCCGGTGTTGGTGGTCGGCATCACATAGCCGTCCACCGTCATGGACGTGGGTCCGGTGACATTGACGTTGGTCAGCGTGATGCCTGCGCCGTAGTTGACCACCGGCGGATTGAGGTTCGACCAGTTGGTGGCCTGGCTCAGAATCGTGAACACGGCGCTGCCCTGTTGCGGCACCGAACCCGGTCCGGAAGACAGGAGCAGCGGCGTGCCGGCCGTGACCACGAAGGCCTGGTTGAGGCTGGCGACTTCGCCGCTGGTGCGGGCTGTGGCGCTGGTGGTGCCTTCAGGCGCAAGCGGTGGAATGGCCAGCGTGAGCGTGGCATCCGTTTCGCTGTTGACCACCGTGCTGGTGACGACGATGCCCGCGCCGAAGCTGAACGTGGTCGAGCCGTTCCAGTGTGTATTCGAGCCCTGCACGTCCACGGTAATGGTGGTGCCCTGCGGCGAGGTGTTCGGACTGACGCTGGAGATCAGCGCCAGGCTGGGCGTGACGGAGAATCCGGCGCCGCCGACTACCTGGGCGATCGCGGGCGCATCCGGCGTGTTCGCGATCACGGAGTAGCCGCCGGTCGGGGTCTCCTGGCCGATGGTGATGACCTGCTGCGCGACGGTGGGGCCGAGGATGGTAGGCGGACCTACCGTGGTGATACCCGAGCCCGGCCCTCCGAAGCTGAATGTGGTGGTGCCGTCGAAGGCCGTGAACTGGCCGAGGATGTTGACGGTGATGGGTTGCGTGCCGTTGAGCCCCGCGCCCTGCATGCCGGAACCTGGGTCGACGATGCTCAGCACCGGCTGCGCGATGACCACCGTGAATTGGGCGTTGTCCACCTCGGTGCCGTAGGTTTCAGTCCCGTTGGTGGTAAAGGTGAGCGCGCTGGTTGAAGCGGTGGCCGTCGAGCTGATGGTGACGTTCGCAATCGCCGAAGTCGGACTGGTGATCTGGAACGAGTTCACCGTGATGGCCGCGTTCCAGCCGGTCAGTTGCGTGCCGGAGACCGGATCGGGATTCCACTCGGTGTTTGCGCCCGAGAAATGAATCGTCAGAGTC
>JBAUCP010000575.1:0-1508 GCA_049677625.1 Occallatibacter sp.
CCGGCGTCCAGATATTTAAACGCAGGAAGTCTTCGCCGGGGACCCAGATCGCACACCCGCGATGGAGCAGGAAAGCATCCTCGTCGGCGCGCGCCAGGTTCTGACCGTCGGTGATGAAATGTGCCGAATCCTCCTGTGGGCAGATTCGGCCATAGGCCAGCGCGTTGCGAATGCCGGTCCAGGGTTCGGGTTCGGCAGGGGGCATAAACCGCCGGGCGCCGGAGGTCGAGGCGCCGTAAGGCACGCCCTTGAAGATGTACACACCATTCCGTTCAAAGCCGCGTATTTTCCCTGCGCTTGTCTCTACTACCGTCGCTGAGTCGGAGCAAACCACTTTGCTGCGACCGCAGGAGGAGACAGATCCTGGACGAGCGGGCGCCGCGGCTGCGGAGAGCGCCAGCAAGCTTTTCGAACTCTCCGGACCGATAGCAACCGCTGAAAACCCCGCGATGGCGCCGAGGAGGGTTCGTCTTCCCTTGGAAAAGGGCGCCGCGTGTTCGTCAGACGCCTGTTTCTTTGAATTTGCATCGATTTTTCTCACGATTCACCTCTGCCTGAATAGATATGATTAGACCCTTTGGGGCCGCAGGCTCGTCAATGGCTGGTCTCCTCTTGCATGAAAGGCGAGTGCACGTAAATTCGCCGCTAATTCCCGCTGCCATGCCGGTTTGAACGATTGACAAGGCTTTGGAGAGACGGTAGGATTTCCCAAACATTGTGCAACACGGTTTGCGTATTAAGCAACAGTTTTTCTCCGAATTCGAGTGGCAAATCCCGGCATTTCTGTACTCGGCTCCTACACCGGAGCGTGGTCGGTCTTCGGGTTTGTCTGGGATGAACTCTGCCCCTCAGGGAGGGTAAGATGAAGATTCATCGTTTCGTATTCGCACTGATCCTTGGCGCTTACGGGGGTTTCGCGCAAGAGCCAGCGCCAGCGGTGCCGCAGGCCGATTCGAGTTATGTCGATGCGCATGGCGCGGCGCATATCACGCGCGTCGTCCCATTACCTAAGACTGTCAGTGCGCAGGCCCAGCAGTATCTTGCCAGCCCGGTGCCCCACCCTGGACCGGGCGCCACGCTCGCCGAACGGCGCGCTTCGACCGATGCCATGCAGGCCAAAGACTCAGCGGCAAACCGTGCTCTTTATCCGGTCAATATTGAGTCGTCTACGATCGCCGGCGTGCCCGTGCGGATGGTTACGCCGGCCGATCCCATTCCGCCTGAGAAAGCCGATCGCGTACTCATCTGTCTTCATGGCGGGGGCTTCACGACCGACTCCGGGTCACTGACGGAATCGATTCCGATTGCACATTTGGCCCGAACAAGAGTGGTTTCGGTCCTTTATCGGCTTGCGCCTGAGCACCCGTTCCCAGCTGCGGTCGATGACTCGGTGGCTGTGTACAAAGAATTGCTCCGCACTCATAAGCCTCAGCATATCGGTATCTATGGCGCGTCAGCCGGGGGCATCCTTACCGCGGAGGTCGCAGTCAAGATCAAGCAATTGGGGC
>JBAUCP010000576.1:0-5805 GCA_049677625.1 Occallatibacter sp.
AATATGCGGCTATCAAGGCCTGCTCGCCGGTCCCGAATGCCCGAAAAACGGAGAGTGGTGGGGATGAAGCTGAATGCTCAGATAAGACAGGCGCCTTGCCTTGTAACCCTGCTGCTCTTCGCCGCGCTGGCCTGTTTCGCTCAGGGCCCCGGCCCCGGTAGTTGGAAAGTGATCGGTCCCGGCGGGGGCGGCACTATGATTGCCCCAACCATCAGCCCTCACGATTCGCGGCTGGTGGTGGAGCACTGCGACATGACCGGCGGTTACGTCACGCGCGACAATGGCCAGTCCTGGCGCATGTTCAATCTCCGCGGCGGCATGAATGTCTTCGCTTTCGATCCGGCTGCTCCCTCCGTCATCTATGCCGGGAATGCCGCCCTCTGGCGCACGAGCGACTTCGGCCGCACCTGGAAGATGCTCTTCCCCAGTCCCGCCCGCAACACCGTTGAGCATCAATTGGGCGACCACTCCGACTATAGCCTTACCTCGGACGATCCCGCTTATCCCGGCGGCGATATCACCGCCATCGCCGTCGCTCCCCAAAACGGCGGCGAAACCGGGCAGGGAAGCCGCGAGCATCTTTATCTTTCCTTTGCTCAGAGAGGCCAACCTTCCGTTATTGTTTTCTCTCCGGATGGCGGCACATCCTGGACCCGCCTCGCCACACTCCCCCAGCCAGTCCTGCTGCTCGCGGCGCAAGACTCCGGTCTGGTCGCGGTGTCCGGCTCCTCGGCCTGGCGCATTGCACCCGATGGCGCCACTACTCAACTGGGCAACATCCCCTCCCCCATTCGCGCAGCCAGCGCGGCCCGGTCCGGCAACTCGGTCTGGATCTATGCAACCGGCCGGAACGGAAAGGTCTATCTCTCTCAGGATTCGGTCCTGAACTGGACACCGGTCACGCCCCAGCTCCAGCAGAGTTCCGGCCGTTTTGAGGCCATCGCCGCCAGCGAGCGGCACCCGGAGGTTGCCTACGTAGGCTTCCGGAGACTCCAACTCGGCGAGGGCCAAGCCAACCTGTTCAATGGCATCGCCAGGACAACGGACGGCGGCCAGACCTGGAAGATTGTCTTCAAGGAATCGAACCAGCCGGCCGCCAACCTGACCCCAAGCTGGCTCGAGCAGCGCGCCCGGCAGGACAGCGACGACATCTGGTTCGACTCGCCCTACAGCCTCGGTGTCGCGCCCAACAACCCGGACGTAGCCTACGCAACCGACCTCTTCCGCACCTATCGCACCCTCGATGGCGGCGCAACCTGGCAGGAGATGAACTCAAGGGAACTCAGTGACGGCAGTTGGACCTCCCGCGGCCTGGATGTGACCACCGACTACGGCGTGCAGTTCGACCCTTTCGACTCCCGGCACATCTTCATCGACTACACCGATATCGGCCTGGTTCAGAGCACCGACGGCGGCCAATCCTGGCGCAGCACCTCTGAAGGTGTTCCCGAAGACTGGCGCAACACTACTTACTGGCTGGCCTTTGACCCCACCCGGCGCGGCCTCATCTGGGGAGCCTTCAGCGGCAAGCACGATCTGCCTCGGCCCAAGGATTGGCGAACCACCAGTCCCTTGACCTTTACCGGAGGCGTCGCCGTGTCAACCGATGGCGGCCGGCACTGGACCCCGAGCAACTCCGGCCTTCCTGTGGACTCCATCACGCACATCCTCCTCGATCCCTTGAGCCCCGCCGGCAGCCGGACCCTCTACGCCTGCGCCTTTGGCCGCGGCGTCTACAAGTCCACTGACAATGGCCGCACGTGGACGCAGAAAAACGCCGGCATCGCCGGCGACGAACCCTTCGCCTGGCGCATCACGGCCTCGCAGGATGGCTCTCTGTATCTCGTTGTCGCGCGCCGCAGCGAGGGCCAAGACCGCTCCCCGTCCGGCGCCGGGGCCCTTTATCGCTCGACGGACAAGGCAGAACACTGGCAGCGCATCGATCTACCGGCGGGCGTCACGGGTCCAACGGGCCTGGAGATCGACCCTCGCGATCCCCAGCGCCTCTACCTCACCGCATGGGGCCAGGAAGGCGATATCGCCGACCAGAACGGCGGCGTCTTTGCCTCTGACGACGGCGGCAAGACGTGGCGAACGCTTTTCACGCAATCGCAGCACGTCTACGACCTGACCATCGATCCCCGCCATCCTGACACGCTTTACATCTGCGGCTTTGACGCCGCTGCCTACCGCTCCACCGACCGCGGCGCTCATTGGCAACGCATCGAGGGCTACGACTTCAAGTGGGGCCATCGCATCATCCTCGACCCCAACGACCCCAGCATGATTTACATCACCACATACGGAGGCGGAGTCTGGCATGGACCAGCCACAGGCGCCGCGAACCCGCCCGAAGCCGACCAATCCCGCGTTCCCATCGCCGTGCCTCGCTGAACATTCCATCCCCTCTTTTTGGCCGGCGCCTGAAAGGAGCTTCCTCTGATGATGGATCTAACACGCCGGGAATTCCTGCATGCAGTGACGGGAGCCGCGGTCGGCAGCACGGTTGCCGGCCATGACGCGCTGCTTTATGGCGAACCCCTTTCGGCATTGCCCTCGGCAGCCCGCCAGAATTGCGACGAGCCATGCCTGCCGCTCCAGTCTCTTGTCTTCCCCCAACCGCGGGAGATCTCCGCTTCAGACAGCGACTTCGTGCTCGACAACCAGGTGCCGTTTCTCGTGCCCTCGAATGCATCGATTGAAGATTTGTTCCTGGCGCGTTCGCTGGTGAACGAATTGAGCGACCGCTTTGGCCTGTATTTAAAGATCGAATCCGCAGCCGGTCTGAGCCCCGGCCGGCGCGCAATTCTGATCGGATCGATGGAGAATCCATTGGTCAGGGATTACTGCAATGAAATGCAACTGACGGCGGGCGTCGAAAGTCATGGCCCGGAAAGCTATCTCCTTCGCACTGGCGGCAACATCGTTCTGGTCGCCGGCAACGACGATCGCGGCGCCTTCTATGGGCTGCAGACTCTCCGCCAATTGCTCGCCGACGGTGACGGCCAACCGCGATTTCGCGGCGTGAGCATTCTCGATTGGCCCGATAAGCCGTTTCGAGGCATCTACCTCTTTCTTCCCGGACGCGACAATATCCCGTTCTTCAAGCGCTTCGTCCGCGACTTCATGGCGCTCTACAAATACAACACCCTCATGATGGAAATGAACGCATGCATGAGGCTTGACAGCCATCCCGAACTGAATCATGGATGGGTGCAGTTCGCAAGAGACGTGAATTATAGCTGCCGCAATTATCCCCGCCTGCCGTTCCACGGCATGGAGCAGAACTCCTCGCATCAGGATGTCGCCGACGGGGGTTTCCTCGAAAAAGAGGAGGTAGCCGATCTGGCCCGCTGGGTTGCGAAACACCACATCGAACTGGTTCCCGTTCTCCCCTCTTTCACCCATAGTTACTATCTGTTGACCGAGCACAGGGATTTGGCCGCCGTGCCCCAGGACAAGTGGCCCGACATCTATTGCCCGGTCAATCCAAAGTCCTACGCTCCCACCTTTGAGGTTTACGACGAGTTCATCGAAGTTCTGAAGCCCCGCAACGTCCACATCGGGCACGATGAGTTGTTTCTTCCCGTCGATGTTTCTCCCCAGTGCGGCGACAAGGATATTGGCGAGCTGTTTGGAGAGGACGTCAACAAAATCCATAACTATCTTGCGTCCCGGGGCATCAGGACTCAGCTTTGGGGCGACATGCTGCTGCAGTCGGTAAGAGGCAGCGGGCTGGAGAAGAAAAAAGCGCCGGATGGATGGACTTACAACTCTCCCGGAGGCCTGACCCCGGAACAGGTTGACAGGCTGATTCCCAAAGACTGCCTGATCTATAACTGGTTCTGGAGCGATGAGCCCGGTCAACACGGCTCTGCGGAACGCAACGAAGCAACCCTCGACCAAATGGGCTTCCAGCAGGTCTTCGGTAACTTTGAGCCGGACATCCAGAATTATGAGACGCGCAAAAAGCGCGCCACTCTGCTGGGCGGCGCGCCGTCGGCCTGGTTTGCCACCAACGAAGCCGGATTTGGCAAGGAGTTGATGGCGGCTTTTCTTGGTTGCAGCAATATACTCTGGACCGGTCATGTACCCGAAGGCAAAGCCCTGTCGACGCGCGTGCAATCGATGCTTCCCGACATCCGCTGCCGGCTCAGCGGAATCACTCCTCCGAGCCGGACTGAAACCTCAATTGCGCCGGTGGACATTTCGCGCAGCTTCAATATGGGAGACACCGTGCCGGCGCTGGGCGTGAGCCTGGAAGGCATGGTGGCCGGATCCGTCGAGGCCAACCGTGTCCCTTTCAATCTGCAAAATGCAAATGGAATGCGCGCGATCGTCGTCGCCACCCAAGGCAAGGAAGCTACCGTCTTGCCTGCCGCGGTGACCGGAATTCCGGTAGGAGAATCTCCCACCAGCCTGGTCTTTCTCCACGCCTCTGCCCAGCGCGCAAAGAACCGGGAGAGCTATCGGTTGATCTGGGATCAGCCGGACACAGCCGACCTGCTGGGATGGTATGAAGTTGTTTATGAGGATGGCTTTGTCACCACCATTCCCATTCGCTACGGCGTCAATATACTCGAGTGGGACTGGGACAGGCGCGTCTCCGCAAATGATTATTGCTACGGCGCGGACGCAGTTGCGGTTTCAGGCCGGGCACCCAATCGCATCTCATTTTTCGCATACGAGTGGATCAATCCCCGGCGGGGCAAAGTCATTCGCGAGATCCGGCTGAAAGGCGCCGACGGCTTCCGCGGCGGTTCCGACGGCTTCAACAACGACTGGGGGCCGGTCATCGCCGGCAACGCGGTCATTCTGGCGGCGCTCAGCGTGGTCAGAAAGCGCCCAGGCGGCTCCTGACCCAGCCATCGGCGCGCCTCGCCGCCCAGGCGAAGTCTTTCGCGTCTATGTATGGTCTTTCCGCCGCTGCGGTGCGATTAGAGCGGTTTTCCAGTTCATGTGTGGCATTTTGGGCGTCGTGTAAGGTGGCTTTTTCTTGAGGAAAAAGCCACTCGGCATTCGCGACTTCGCCTTACAACAACTGGAAAAACCGCTGTGCTCTACACGCGAATCACTTCGACACCCGCCGCCTTCAACGTTTCCACATCCTCATCGCCAAGCTGGTCGTCGGTAATGACCGTGTGAATGGCCGTCGGCGGAACGATGAGGGCCAGGCTGCGGCGTATGAATTTTGTGGAATCGCACACCGCGACCACCCGCGAGGCGGAGTTCACCATGGCGCGATTCACGCGCGACTCCGCGAGGTTCGGCGTCATAAGCCCGGCCTTCACGTCAAAGCCGTCTACACCCAGAAAGAGAATGTCGGCGTGCATTTCGCTCAGCACGTCCTCGGCCAGCGGCCCCACCAGCGAAAATGAGTTCTTGCGCAGCGTTCCCCCGGTCAGAATCACTTCAAAGTCCGTCCCCGCCAGCTCGGTGGCGATGTTTACAGAATTCGTAATCACCGTAAGATGGGTAAAACGGCGCAATTCGCGAGCCACCGCGGTGGTGGTTGTGCCGGAATCGAGCAGCACACACTGGCCTTCTTCCACCAGGGATGCGGCCGCCTTCGCGATGCGCTGTTTCTCCTTTAGCTGCTTCTGCTCCTTCTCCTGCAATGAGGGGTCGAGAAGCATGCTGCCCTGCGGAGAGAGCGCTCCGCCATGGGTACGCTGCACCAGCCCCTTCGACTCCAGATGGTCAAGATCCTTGCGGATCGTCATGCGGGAGATGCCCAGCGCATCGGACAGTTCCGAAACCAGGACCCGGCCATCGCGCTGGACCAGGGCCAGCATATGGTTACGA
>JBAUCP010000577.1:0-2625 GCA_049677625.1 Occallatibacter sp.
GGTGATTTTGTAATCGTACCCATGATCTTGGGTGCCCCAGGTCTCGCTTTTGAGACCTGGGAAACCACAAATCTACACGGTCGCGGTACTAGTGGCTGTGCGTGGCGTGTTTGAGGCTTGTACCCGAATTTGTCAGCACCAGTTTGCCAAGCTCTACTCCGCGCAATGCAAGAATGCCGTCGGCAACTGCCTGAAGGTCTTTGCCTCTGCCCTTCATGATGATGACTTCCAGGCAGTAATGGTGATCGAGATGAATATGCGTGGCTGCGAGAATCATTGCTCCCGCATTGTGTTGAACTTCAGTCAACTTCTGCGCGAGATTTGGGACGTGATGGTCGTAGACAATCGTCAATGTGCCGACCAGGGGCTTATTAGATTCAACCATCTCGGATAAAAGCGCGTCGCGCATAAGATCGCGGAATGCTTCAGAACGATTCGCGTAACCGCGCTTGGCAATGAGCCGATCGAATTCCTTCAACAGGTCGTCATCGAGCGAAACACCCGTCCTGCTCAACTGTGCCATCTTCCTATTCACCTCGATACAGCATTTTCGGAATTGGTGTAGACCGAAAGCACGCACTCAAGTGGCTTTTTCATCAAGAAAAAGCCACCTTTCACGGCCCTCAAAAAGTCTACGTGTATTCCGAAAATGCTCTAGATACAGGCAAAGCGCCGCATGCGAGTAGTTTATCCTCACCGTCCTGCATAGGCCAGGCCGCGCCGGGCCCCTGGTAAGGTAAGACCCAATGGACGGGTATAGGTCAAGATAGTCGAGCTTTAGATCCAGCGGCTTTTCGCAGGACGCGATCACATCGCCCGGAGATGGCGCTATCGTTCACGGCAATCGTAGTGGTTGCCCATGCATCGTCTAAGCCAGCGACGCCTTCAGCGCTACTGCAAAATCCGTTGCGGGTTTGTAACTCCTGGGCAGCTCCACGCGCAATCCGTCAGGCGCCTGTTTCCATTTGAGCTTCTCGTCGGTGCCCAGCAGTTGCACATGTTCGATTCGTCCCGGCTGAGCGGAATTCCCGGCGCCAAGCGACTGCACGACGAATTCGCCTGCAGGCACCCCCAACGCAATGGCATAGATTACGGTGTTGGCTTTGTTGCGTGTAAAGCGAATGTCCTTCACTCCGAGTTTACTGATGCTGTTGCCCTGAAAAGACCCGCTCTTCACCATGTCAGGCCCTTCGCCAAATACCTTCCACGGCCGCGTTGCGTAGATCGCCTCGCCATTCACCTGCATCCAATCCGTGATCTTGTCGAGGACGGCAATTTCCTTGGAGTCGATGGTGCCGTCGGGCTTGCCGGGAATGTTCAGAATGAACGTGCCGTTCTTGCTGACCGTATCGATCATCCAATGAATCACGTCCCGCGGCTGCAGGTAGCCGCCATACTCTCCCGGCTTATCGTAGAGCGCGCGATTGTAATGCCACTCCCCAATGCAGGTCTCCGACTGCCAGGCATACGGCATGATCTGGCTTGTCAGGCCGCGTTCGTAATCGGCAATCACAGCTTTGGCCAGGCGATCGGGAACCTGCTTGATATTGATGACTCCTTCCAACTTTCCGCCGTGGGTCTTCAGGTTGTGATTGTAGTAATAGGACCCGATATTCATGCCGCCCCACCCAAGAGGAAACAACGAATTGTCGAAATAGAGCAGGTCCGGGTCGTGTTGATCGATCAGATCGCGTGTGCGATCGTAGAAGTTCTTCACATAAGAAATGTCGGGCAGCGCATGGAGCGGATGCTTTGCGCCATAGAGCCGTTGCGGATCCAGGCCCTGCCACCACTGGTCTTTGCCATCGGCGGCGGTAAGATCGCCATCGTATGCCAACCCCGCGAACGGCCCAGTCTTATCGGCCCCATGCGCGGTCTGAAACCACCACCAGTTGCGCGCCTGGTGCACAGTCACGCCGAAACGCAGATCCTGCTTGCGAGCCGCCGCCGCCCAGGTTCCAACAACATCGCGATGCGGGCCGAGGCTTGCCGCATTCCATGGCTGATGCTTGGAATCCCAGGCATCAAAACCATCATGATGGTTGGCAAGGGCTATGAACAGTCTGGCTCCGGCCTTCTTGTAACGCTGAATCAGCTCATCGGGGTCCCAGTTGAGCAGCGTCCACTGCGGGCATAGGTCCTTGTATCCAAACTTTGAGGGATGATCATAGTGCTCGAGCTGGTATTTGTACTGGCCGGATCCCTGCATGTACATGTTTCGCGCATACCAGTCGCCTGCTTCGGGAACACATTGCGGGCTCCAGTGCGCCCAGATGCCGAATTTGGCATCGCGATACCAGTCAGGCGCTTCGTATTGCAGCAAGGAATCCCAGGTGGGCTGGTATGGTCCTTCGCCTCCCAGGTTGGCGATCGGAGAGTCCATCGGAACGCCATCCCACGACCCGCCAGGAACTGGCAAACTGGGCGCGTCGCCCCAGCTAGTCGGCGCCCAGGTCTTTTCATCAAGCATTTCCTTAATAAACTGGCCACCCTCCAGCGCATAAAACTGCCTCTCGCCTGCCGGAGTGGCGCAAAACTGCGCATAATCCTGAGTCAGCGAATTGAATGCATGAAACGCTGACGATTCGGTTGCGTCGCCCGTTTGTCCTGCTGCCGGCACTGCCG
>JBAUCP010000578.1:0-4503 GCA_049677625.1 Occallatibacter sp.
TCGCCAAGGACTTTGACCGCGGCGACGTGGTCAAGGTCCGCGGCGCCGCCTCGCGCTTCGACGACCGGCTGCAGATGAAGATCGACCAACTCAGGCTGGCGCTGCCGCTCGAAACCGACAGGATGGATCTGCTGCCGGCGACCACCAAAGACGTGGGCGAGCTGTGGAGCCGGTTGCAGGCCGCCGTCGCGAGCATGACCAATCCCGATCTGAAGCGGCTGGTCGAAGCGATTCTGGCCGACCCGGCGATTGCGCTCGCCTTTCGCGAAGCGCCGGCAGCGCGGCAGCTTCATCACGCCTGGCTGGGCGGGCTGCTGGAGCACGTGGTGAGCCTGCTGGGACTGGCCGAGCGCGTGGCCGCGCATTATCCGCTGCTGGACCGCGACCTGCTGCTGACCGGTGTGATTTTGCACGACATTGGCAAGACGCGCGAGCTGAGCTGGGCCATCGGATTCGACTACACCGTCGAGGGCATTCTGCTCGGCCACATCCAGATGGGCGTGGAGCTGGTGGAGAAGACGATTGCGGAGCTGGGCGATTTTCCGCCGCGGCTGAAGACGCTGGTGGTGCACATGATTCTCTCGCATCACGGGAAGCTCGAGTTCGGCTCGCCCAAGCTGCCCATGATTCCCGAAGCGCTGGCGCTGAGCTTTGTGGACGACCTCGACGCCAAGATGCAGGCGGTGACGAGCGAGTTTGAGAAGTCGCTGCGCGAAGGCAAAGGGCCGGATGAGCTGACCGGGAAGGTTTGGTCGCTGGACAACCGGCAGTTGCTGAATACGAAGCGTTGGCTGGGAGAGACGTAGGGAATAGGGAATAGGGAATGGGGACTACGGCTTCATGGGGTTGAGGACGTTCAGGCCGGTGAAGCGGGCTTCGTCGTCGGTGACCAGGATGCAGTTGTTGGCTTCGGCGATGGCGGCGTAGATCATGTCGATAGGGGCGCAGGGCAGGCCGGCGTTTCCGCGTTCCGACATGAGGCGGGCCCAGATCAGGGCGGCGTTGTCATCGAACTTGAGAACCCGGCCGCCGAAGACGACGCGCTGGCCCCTGGGTCCGCTGAACCAGCCTTCCTGCTCGCTGCGCTTTTCTCCCGCGGCCAACTGCAGAATGCTATTCCAGATTTCGGCCAGATTCATGGAGCAGATGTAGAGATCCTCGTCTGCCTGCTGGTCGAGCCACGCGGTCAGAGAGGGCGAAGACGCCGGCTTGATGACGTGGTTGAGAATGTTCGTATCGAGCAGGTAGCGTGTCACAGTTCGATCTTCCGCCCGCAGACCCCCATGTGGTCAAGAACAAGATGGAAACAAGATTGGTTTCTGGGCGCAGGTAAGTAACGAAGGCCTTGGGCCAATCAAGCCAGAAACCAGTCCCACTGCTCCTCTGTGAGCGGCACCACCGAGAGCCTGCCGATGAGCACCAGCGGCGAGGTGGCGAAGAGCTTCTCGGCTTTGATGGCGGCCAGGGGCTTGGGGTGCTTGAGGCGCGCGCCGGCTTTTACGCGGACGATGGGCACCTTGGGGTCGGTGGGGTCGACGCTCACCACCGTGCCGGCGCCGACGGCGGTCTTCTCGTCGCCGGTGTGGTAGAAGATCCACTTGGTTCCCGCCTTCATTTCGCGCAGGTGCTTGACGGCGGTAGGGTTGGTTACGCCGTCCCAGATGGTTTCCTTGTCGCGCAGGAGATCGTCGAAGGAGTAAACGTCGGGCTCGGACTTGAAGAGGAAGTAAGGCATGGAAGCAATGGTATGCGAGGGAACGGGGAAGAGGGAACAGGTTTCAGGTGTCAGGTTTCAGGGATCAGATGCCGATCTCAACCGAACAGTTTAATCCCCGGTCCCTACGTCGCTAGTCCCGGTGTCCTTCGTTCCTGACACCTGATCCCTGACCCCTGAAACCTGGCCTTCCCGTTACAATGGAATCAATATGATCCGCTTTTCTACTGCCGGCGAGTCCCATGGCGAGGCCCTTATTGCGCTGATCTCCGGGCTGCCGGCCGGGGTTCCTGTCGATCTCGAGTTCATGAACCGCGAGCTGTGGCGGCGGCAGCAGGGATATGGCCGCGGCGGTCGGATGAAGATCGAGACGGACAAAGCGCACATTCTGTCGGGCGTGCGCCACGGCAAGACCATCGGCTCGCCGGTCGCGATCGAGATTGTGAATCGCGACTGGAAGAACTGGGAAGAGAAGCTGCCCGTGGAGGCCGGCGACCCGGCCAAGCACCAGGCGGTTGCCTCGCCGCGGCCGGGACACGCCGACCTGGCCGGCGCGCTCAAATACAACTTTCCCGATGCGCGCTATGTGCTGGAGCGGGCCTCGGCGCGGGAGTCCACCTCGCGCGTGGCGGCGGGGGCGCTTGCCAAGCTGTTCCTGCGCACGCTGGGCATTGAGGTGTTGAGCCACGTGATCCGCGTGGGCCGCGCGGAGCTGGACCGGCCGGCCGTGTGGGAGGAGATTGCCGCGCTGGCTGCCAAGAACGAAGTCATGCTGGCCTGTGTGGACGCGGCGGCCGAGGCGCGCATGAAAGAAGAGGTGGAAGAGGCTGCGCGCACCGGCGACACGGTGAACGGCGTGTTTGAAGTGGTGGCGCATAACGTGCCGGCAGGGCTGGGCACTTACGCCAACTGGGATGAGCGGCTGGACGGGCTGCTGGCGTGGTCAGTGATGAGCCTGCAGGCGGTGAAGGCTGTGGAGATTGGGCGCGGCGTGACGGCGGCTGAGTCGTTCGGCTCGAAGGTGCACGATCCGATCCACTACGCGGCCGAAGACACGGGCAAGCCGACGCGCTTTACGCGGCCTCACAACAACGCGGGCGGCATCGAGGGCGGCGTTTCGAACGGCGAGGATGTTGTCGTGCGCGGTTATCTGAAGCCGATTTCGACGCTCAGACGGCCGCTTGAGTCGGTGCGCTTCGATACGCGCGAGGCCACCAGCGCGAGCTACGAGCGCAGCGACATCTGCGTGGTGCCGGCGGCGGGTGTTGCGGCCGAGGCGATGGTGGCGATTACGATTGCCGGCGTGGCGCAACAGAAGTTCGGCGGCGACTCAGTGGTGGAACTGAAACGGAACTTCGACAGCTACATCGAACAGATACGGAGCTATTAGCAAGCGCAATGATTTTGACGATTGTGAAATATCCCGAGCCGGTGCTTTCGCAGCCGGGCGAGCCGGTGACCGAGTTCAACGACGAGCTGCGCCAACTGGTGGCCGATATGTTCGAGACGATGTACTCGGCGCAGGGCATCGGGCTGGCCGCGCCGCAGGTGGGCGTGTCGAAGCGGCTCACGGTGATCGACGTGAGCATGGGCAAGGACCCGAAGGACAGGCTGGTGCTCATCAACCCCGAGATTATTTCAAGCGAGGGCAAGCTCTACGAGGAAGAGGGCTGCCTGAGCTTTCCTGAGATTCGCGAGAAGGTGTCGCGGGCGGCGAAGGTACGCATCCGCGCGCAGAACGAGTACGGGAAGTGGTCCGAGATGGACGGCGAAGCGCTGCTGTCGCGCGCGTTTCAGCATGAGATCGACCACCTGGACGGGGTGCTGTTCATCTTCCGCATGAGCCCGCTCAAGCGCAACCTGAATTTGCGCAAGATTCGCAAGATGCAGAGCGAAGGCACGTGGTAGACCGTGGCAGACAGTAGTAGACCGGCGATGACGAGCGCGGCGCAGCCCTTGAAGCTGGTCTTCTGCGGAACGCCGCAGTTCGCCGTGCTCACGCTCGAAGCGCTGATGGCCGCGGGACATGAGATTGCGCTGGTGGTTTCGCAGCCCGACCGGCCGGTGGGGCGCGCGCAGCAGCTTACCGCGCCGCCGGTGAAGCAGGCCGCGCTGGCCGCGGGGCTGGCAATTACGCAGCCCGAAAAGATTCGCAACAATACGGAATTTCGCGCCCAGCTTGAGGCCGTTGCGCCGGACGCGATCGTGGTGGTGGCGTATGGGCGCATCATTCCGCCGTGGATGCTTGCGCTGCCGCGGCTGGGCTGCATCAATCTGCACGGTTCGCTGCTGCCCAAGTATCGCGGCGCGGCTCCGATCCAGTGGGCAGTGGCGATGGGCGATGGGTACACAGGCAATACGACTATGCTGCTCGAGGAGGGCCTGGACACGGGGCCGATCCTGATGCAGCAGACGCACGAGATTGGTCCGGATCAGACTTCGGTTGAAGTTTTCGAGATGCTTGCGCGCGCGGGAGCTCCGCTGGTGGTGGAGACGCTTGCGGGTCTGGCTGCCGGAACGATTACGCCGCAGGCGCAGAACCACGATTTCGCAACGTTTGCGCCGGTGCTGGACCGCGAGGACGGACGCATGGACTTTGCAAGGCGCGCGGCGCACGAGCTTTACAATCGCTGGCGTGGATTTCAGCCGTGGCCCGGCGCATTCACTACGCTCGATGGGAAGAAGCTGATTGTGCATCGCATGACGGTGGCGCAGGAGCGGGCCGGCGCGGAGCCGGTTGCGCTTGGGCCGGTTGCGCTTGAGCCGGGACGGATTTGCGTCGATGGCGG
>JBAUCP010000579.1:0-2016 GCA_049677625.1 Occallatibacter sp.
CGGCCAGTTGTGGGCCCAGCTCAAGCCATTCGCGTCTGAAACCTCCGGCCAGTATTGGCTGCATTTTCAAATTGTCTTTCCGCAATAATTGGGTAGTGTCCTGATTCGGCATTATTTTGAAAGGGCACGACTTCAGTCGTGCCGAAAATGCTGCAAATAAGTGCGGGCTTTAGCCCCTGAGGGACGCTCTTCGTCCGCTGATTCAACGAATTCGATTTACCAGACACGGCCTAGCCCCTGAGGGAATGCCGGCAATGGGATTAGGCCGCTATCAATAATTGGCCGCTCTTGACGTGGCATCCCGGCTCGCGCTAACTTGGGTTTACACGGGAAAGGAGGATGATCCAGCCTATGAAGATTGATTGTTCCAGTTGTTCGTTACGTGAGGTGACTGAGGCCTGAGGCTTTGCGTCTCCGGCTCCAGATAAGACCCGACGGAGGGATCTCCGCCATGGCTCTGGCCCTCGCTTGAAACGCGATCGCCTCAGTCCAATCCCAACAGTCCACCGGCAGCGGCCTGGAGACCAAGAGTCTTCAGGCCGTTGTTGCGCATGGGGAGGAATTGATGGCGCACGACCTTGAGAACACGCTCGCGCTGCTGGCGCGGACGCCCGCGGTGCTCGACGTGCTGCTGCGCGATCAGCCGGAGATCTGGATGCATCGCAACGAGGGCGAAGGCACATGGACGGCCTTCGAAGTGGTCGGGCATCTGATCGACGCGGACCGCGTGAACTGGATGCCGCGTGCGAGGCACATTCTTGCGGTTGGCGATGCGCGGCCGTTTGAGCCGTTTAACCGCGAGGGCGGTGAGGACGTGAGCAAAACGAAGCCGCTTGCCGAGTTGCTGGATGAGTTTGCGCGGCTGCGGACGGAGAATCTTGCGGCGCTCAGTGCGATGAATCTTGGGGCGAGCGATATGGAGCGGCCGGGACGGCATCCGGCGCTGGGAGCGGTGACGCTTGGGCAACTGCTGGCCGCGTGGGCTGCGCACGATTTGACTCATCTGCACCAGATCACCAGGATCATGGCGCACCAGTATCGTGAGGCGGTGGGGCCGTGGAGCAAATTTCTGGGCGTGCTGCACTGCGCGGGGCACAGCGAACCGGCGTGAAGCGATTTCGCGGCGCGGCATTGCAACCGCTCACGGCGTGAACTATCATCGCTCTCCATGTTCCCTTATGACGCCACGCTCGTCGCAGCCGTTGCGGAGGCCCCGCAGTCGATTCCGGATGTGGTGCAGATTCTCGAAAAGATCGGCGCCATCTGCGCCGATGACGATGGCCTGAAGTGGTTCAACTGGCTTTATCTGCAGGTGACGCTTGCCGTCCAGACGCAGGTGAATACTCCCGGCGGTTTCACCGATCCGGCGTGGGTTGCGGAGCTCGACTTCAAATTTGCCGGTTTCTACTTTGCGGCCATTCAAGCGGCGCTTACTGGCAATGCAGCGCCGGGATGCTGGCAGGCGGTCTTCAATGTCCGCAATCAGCCGGCGGTTACGCGCATCCAGTTTGCGCTGGCGGGCATGAACGCGCATATCGATCACGATCTGCCGCAGGCGGTTGTGGCCACCTGCCAGGCTACGGGCATTGCGCCGCAGCACGGCACCACGCAATACAACGACTACACGGCGGTGAACGCCACGCTCGACGCCATCATCAATACGGCGAAACAAACCCTGAATGTCCGGCTGGGCGGCGATGCGCTGCCGGATGTGAGCCGTCTGGAAGATCTGGTGGCCGGGTGGGGCATTGCGGCGGCGCGGGAGCTGGCGTGGAAGAATGCCGAGGTGCTGTGGCACATCAAGGATGTGGCGCCGGTTTCCGCTACGTTTCTCGATACGCTGGATGCGAGCACTGCGCTGACGAGCAGGGGGCTGCTGGTTCCGGTGTAGGTTTGTGGCGGGCGAAAACCCCTTCAGGGATTATTGAGAACTGCATAAATAATTTCCGATCGCGAGGTAGCGCCGGCCTCTCGGCCGGCTGTCCCGGCGGCGTCCACGCCGGCGGGGAGCGATGC
>JBAUCP010000580.1:0-2197 GCA_049677625.1 Occallatibacter sp.
ATCTACAAGAATGCGTTCAATCTGCCTAATTTGCAGACTTCGTTCGGCGTGAGCAGCGTCATTGTCACCGCCGGCGGCAGTTACTCGCAGGCTCCGACGCCTACCATTACCGGCTGCTCGACCAATCCCGCCGCGGTGTCGAGTTTAAGCGGAAGCGCGGTATCGGCTGTAACCATCGTCAACACATCGGGCAACGGCTATGGATCGGGCTGTTCGCCGGGAAGCGTGAGCGTGAGCTTCGATACGACCTACGGGAGCGGGGCTACGGCGGTAGCGGAGATCGAGAGCGAGCCGCCTCCGATTGGGATGCGGCTGGGCGGCATTCATGGCTCCGGAGGCGGACTTTACTGGACAAACGGCGTTGTCGGCTCGAACTTCTTGACCAACACGGGAACCGGCGTAACTCTGGATAACAGCGGCGAGACGATGCTCGATCAGTACGCGGAATCGGCCATGACCGGCATGTGCGTGGGCTGCCATACGTCCAATTTGATATCCGGCAATACAATGATCGGGCTGCACTCGTCCGGCGCGAATGAGCCGACGCAGACGGAATTGCAGCTTAGCGCGTCTTCCAATCAACTCAACGTGGGGCAGTTTGCCCTGCTGAACATGACCGGCAGCGAAGTCCGCGATTGGATCGTAGACAACAATGTGAATGGCGGCATCTGCCGCAACGACATTGCGAATCAGGGCGGCGTTACGGCTTACCTGCGCGACGGCACCAGGGTCTTCTCCATGTGTCGCGGGATTGCGACGACGGGACTGGTGATGGCCAATCCCTTTTACGATTGCGGAAGCTGCACCACAGCCAATGAGCCGCGCCAGTACCTGCCGGGCAAGGTGGTCGGGGGTTATGGGCAATCCATGGCGCTGAGCGATACCGTGCAGCCAGTGGGCATCGGCACCAACGGAGCCTTCGATACGACCAATACGCACCGCTCCGACTTCGCTTACAGCGGCCAGGTTCCCTGCACCTTCGATCCAAGCGTTACGGTAAATGCCGGCGACCTGGTGGGCATCAGCGCCAATACCGTGGTGAGCGGGCAGAGCATTGCCGGATGTCTGGACATGAGCACCAGTTCCTTTCCGGTGAGCGGTTACACGGGCTGGCTGCTGGGCAATGTGGTGGCCTTCAACGGCACGGATGGCTCTCTGAGCGTTCCCGCAACCCCCTCGGTGAGCGGCGCGTCCATAACCTCCAGCAGTTCCGGCGGCATCAGCTACAGCTACGAGATCACGGCGGCTACCGGGTACGACAAGTCGGAGAGCGCGCCGTCTTCGGCCATCACCACCTCGACGGGACCGAGCGCACTGATTGCCAACGCTTATAACAAGGTGACCGGTCTGACAAGCGGCGTGTACAACGTCTACCGCACCGCGCTGGGCTCTTCTTCACTACCGACGTTGACGGCGGTGATGGCGGGCAATCAATTGGCCTACGTCACGGGGCTGCCATCAGGCACCGGCTATACTTTCGCCCCGACTACCGCCTTTTCCGGAGGGAGCTGTACAGTGCTGCCGGCAATCCAGCTCTATGTGGTGGGTGGCATCATCACGAGTTATAACATTACGAGTGCAGGCTCGGGGTGTACCGGAACGCCGACGATTGGGTTGACCAAGAGCACCTGCGAAACGGGCTGGGTGCAGCAGTTCAACGGCACCAGCTTTACCGACTACGGTTTTTGCGGAGACGGCACCAGCCCGCCGGCAAGCGGCACTCTGGCTCCGTTGGTGAATCTGGCGATTCAGTACAACGGCACTCCAGGCACAGGCAACGTGAATGGGCCGGGAAGCTCGACGAGTAATGACGTTGCGGCATTCAACGGGACCAGCGGAACGGCGATCAAGGACAGCGGCGTTTCAGCCCTGAACCTGACGACCAACACAGCGCCGCTCTGGCTGCAATATCTGGGCACGGGCGCGGACGGTGCGGAGTCGGTGACCAGCGGATCGACGGCGCTCAGCGGCGAAAAGTTCTACACGACCTTCAATGTTTCAAGCGGTGCGACGGTGACCGTGGCAAGCCAGCTTATTGTTCACGCGACCGGAGCGTGCACGATCAACGGCAACATCATTGCGAACGGCGCTGCGACTGCATTGACAACTACGGGCATCGGTGGCGGCGGAGGGGCCGGAAGCGGCGGCGGCGCTGCTGCCGGCAGCTCAGGCACGAACACCTATCTCAGCATCGCAC
>JBAUCP010000581.1:0-1668 GCA_049677625.1 Occallatibacter sp.
CTTCCACTCTCCGCGCGAGCTAGTCACCGAGCACACGCCGCCCAGCACCACTATCGCCAGCTCCCGCGCCGCGGTGTCGCCGCTCCACTGCTCGCCCGCATTCAGCCTGCGCGTTTCAAACGACAGATACTCAAAGCCGAAGTCCGCAATCTGGTCGCGAAAAACCTCGGGCCGAATGAGCAGCTCACTCATGGAATCACTCCCATATCGATCTCAAATCGAATATTGATCGATGATTGCCGCGTCCAGCAACTTCTCAGCGCGCCGCGCCGCCATTCAAGCAGGGAGCGCGCACACTGCACACGTGTGCACCAACGTCAGAAATCATCTACCGCCCCCACCCCCTCTGTCAACTCATTCCTGCATCCATTCGTTGAACATTTCGTGAAGATTGTAGAAATGTCGGGTGCCCCACCTTCGACGTCCGCGCTCTTTGCGGACGGCTAAGGTGGGAAACCACAAATCCGCGAACTAGCCCGCCGCAGCGGACGCGAACTCGCCGAATGACAGCAAAAGGGATCGTGCGCTTCAACCCCCACGCGAATGCGCACACGCATCTTGACCGCGCCCTCCCTCAGTGTTAGCGTTTCCTTGCACACGTTTGCACCGGAGGACGCATGGCGCCTATCGATTCCTCGCTCCAGTTCAAGAGTCCGCTCCACCAGATGACCCAGACCACACCTACCTGTCTGTGGAACGATTCAGCCTCCATTGAAGAGCTCACTTACTCCATCTCCCATGGCGGCGTAGGCGCCACCTGCAACCCCTCCATCGCGGTCGCCGTCCTCAAAAAAGAGATGGCCACCTGGAAGCCGCGCATCAAAGAGCTCGCGCGCGAAATGCCCGAGGCCACTGAAGATCAAATCTCCTGGAAGATCGTCGAAGAGATCTCCGCCAACGCCGCGCGGCTGCTCATGCCCATCTTCGAGCGCGAGAAGGGCCGCAACGGCCGCCTGTCTATTCAAACCGACCCACGCAACTATCGCAACTCATCCGCCATGGTCACGCAGGCGCTCCACTTCAATCACCTTGCGCCCAACATGATCGTCAAAATCGCCGCCACGCGCGCCGGCATCGCCGCCATTGAAGAAGTGACCTATCGCGGCATCAGCATCAACGCCACCGTCAGCTTCACCCTGCCCCAGGCCATCGCCGTCGCTGAGGCCGTCGAGCGCGGCCTCAAGCGCCGTGAAGCCGAAGGCCTCGACATCGCAACCATGGGCCCCGTCTGCACCATCATGGTCGGCCGCCTCGACGACTGGCTCAAGGTCCAGCTCGACAAGCACAATCTCTCCGTCGATCCCGGCTATCTCGAGTGGGCCGGCGTCGCCGTCTTCAAGAAGGCCTACAAAATCTACCGCGAGCGCGGATACCGCCTGCGCCTGCTCTCCGCGGCCTTCCGCAATCACATGCACTGGAGCGAGTTCATCGGCGGCGATGTCGTCATCTCCCCGCCCTGCGCCTGGCAGCAGCGCTACAACGAGAGTGACATCGAAGTGGTGCCGCGCATCGACACCCCGGTCGATCCCAGGATCGTCGACACGCTGCTCCAGAAATTCCCCGACTTCAAACGCGCCTACACTGAAAATGGTTTATCCCACGAAGAGTTCGACACCTTCGGATCGACCCGCAGAACATTGCGCCAGTTCATCGCCGCCTGCGCCGAGA